>DASTOZ010000744.1:0-5040 GCA_035762365.1 Pyrinomonadaceae bacterium
CACACAGATTTCTCACTAACTGAAAACGGGCGAAATACTTTCCACCTTCCGCCGCGCTTTCGGCGTGAGTGACCCGAGCGTTTCCAGTACCCGCTCGTGCGTCATGCCCGTTCCGAGATAGGTCCAGCGGTTCGCCTGGAGCTGTTGCTGGCGAAACTTTTCCTTCTCCGGATCGCTCAGGCGTGACCCAATCGCGCGTTCGAGACTGTCGAGGTCAAACTCGACCTGCTGTTTCAAACCGCCGTCGATGAACCCGCCAATCGCGAGGTACTCATCGACACCGCGCATGATCGCGTCTTCGCTGAGCCCCTCCGCCAACGATTCAACCATCAACGTATCGAGCTTCGCGTGTTGCACTTCTTCGACCCAGTGATGTTTCAAGAGGCTCTTGAACTGCGGATCGAGTGCCTGGTTGTCTCGGACGCTCTCAACGTAGTGCCGTTGGACCATCCATTCGATGTGCAGCGTCGTCAGCGCCACGCCCAGCGGATCGTGCTTCAGTATCTCCGCGGCGATCGCTTCGGGTGGGCCAATGACCATGCACTGAGTGCCGAAACCGTCCTCGAACTCCTGCCGGAAGCGTTTGAACAACTGAATGTGCTTGGCTTCCTCGCCGGCAAACTTCAGCAACGCCCGCACGCGGTAATCGTCGCCTGAAAGCTGTGGCCGGGCATGGTCCAGGACGAAAGGTAAGATGAACTCTTCGACGAGGCCAAAGATACTTAAGTATGCATTGCCTCTGATTTGATTAAGAATGCGTTTCTCGTCGGAGTTCAAAAACGTCAGCGGCTCGACCCGGGCCAACGACTCAGGCATGAACGGTTTGCGAAAGTCTAGCTTCTTTTCACCACCGATAATGTCCTCGATGCGCCAGTGGATCATTTCCGAGGCCGCCAACACCGATTGATAAGTGTATCTGTCGAGCATTAAGGGAACACCTCCTTACCAGGTTCCTTCTATAGACGCGCAAAAGACAGCGAGAAAGGATCAGTGTAATCTGTGAAAAATGACTGAAGACTTATCGCGCTACCACCATCCGATCACGCACCTGTTTGCGGCCCCGTCGCGAAACTATCGCCTGACCGATGACCAGATCAGGTTTTACGTAGAAAACGGTTACCTGGCCGGCATCAAAATACTGACTGATGAACAACTTGACGTGTTGCGCGGCGAGTTGGCCGAGTTGGTCGATCCGGCGCACCCGGGGCACGAGCTGTTCTACGAGTTTCATGCCAACGAGTCGGCCGATCCGTCGCAGATACTCTTTCACGCGCTCGGTGCGTGGCGCATCAAGCCCGCGCTTCACGATTTGTTGTGGCATCCGGCGTTTGTCGAGCCGGCGGCGCAGTTGTTAGGCGGCGCGGTGCGTTTCTGGCACGACCAGATCTTCTACAAACCCGCGCGCCACGGAGGCGTGGTGATCTGGCACCAGGATTACTCGTATTGGACCCGGACCGTGCCGATGGCCCATGTCTCTTGTTGGATCGGGTTGGACGATTCGACGCGTGAGAATGGCTGCGTTCATTACGTACCGGGCAGTCATCGCTGGCCGTTGTTGCCGCGGGCAAGTTTTGCGAACCGGATGGAGGCGATTGTCGAGTCACTGGCGCCCGAGCAACTGGCGCAGTTCAAGCCGGTCCCGATCGAGCTGAAGGCAGGCGAGTGTTCGTTTCATCATCCGCTGATGGTCCATGGCTCGTATGCGAATGAAACGGCGGCGCCGCGACGTGCGGTCGTGATCAATGCGTTTCGTGACGGTGTAACGTCGGCATCAGATGAGCCGTTGCTTGAAGGTGTGCCGGTTATCGCGTCAGGGCAACGGATCGAGGGGCAGTTTTTTCCGCTGCTGTACGACCCGGGGACTTGACTAACCCAACACGGCGCATGGCGAGCGGGATTTCGGAGTTTTTCATGAACCAGCGCCACACCTTTCCGGTGCGCGCGTTCTCCGCGCTCAGGAGAATGATTCCCTGACTGATGCCGATGACGTCGCGGTTGATCCAGCCGTTATTTGGATTGAACGCATCGACGAAGCCATAGCGGCCGTAAATCTTGTCGCCGAATTTCTCCCGCATCGTCCGCAACGCACGCACCGACAATTCAGGCGTGAACATTAACGAGCCGCCCGCGGCTGACGGCACGACGGTCCCGTCGATCGCCGGATCGTGAGGTGGTCCACCCCACGCGAGATAACCTTTCGCGCTGTCTGACGCAGTGATGCCCCACATTTCCGGTCCATAACCGGGGAATGCGTGCGCGAGGTTGATGCAAAACGCGCGATGGGCGAGTGTTGCTGCGACTGAGTTTTGGAAATAGTCTATCCGATCGCCTTGCGTCTCCCGGCGTCCACGATAGTCGATCCAGGCGTGCGAGTACTGATGCATGAAGAGCGGCACGCCAATCGTCGTGAAGTACGCATGACCTTCGTAACGATAGCGATCCTTCCACAGTGCGTACCACGATCGCGGAGAGATCGCGTACGTGGGCGAGCCAATGGCGAGGAGGTAAAGGATCGTGTCTTCGCTGTAGGTGTCCCAGCGGGGACGAAGGAAGCCCGACTCGGGTTTCCAACCGTGCGAGAGGAGCAGCGCGCCTCCGTTCAGCATCCAGCGAAAGTCGATGCGGCGGTAGATCTTCGTCGAGAGGCGGGTGATTTCGGGATCGTTGAAACATTGCCGCACTGTGAGAACGCCGCCCAGTAACAATGCGGTGTCGATCGAGGAAACTTCACTGTTCCAGCGACGCTCACCGGTTTTCGTGTCGAGCCAGTGATAGAACCAGCCTCGCTGCTGAAATGCGCGATCCGCAAAGAACCGCAGCGTCGTGCGCGCGCGCTCCATAGCCGCCGCCGAATTAACCCAACGGCGTTCGGACGCGATGCACAGGGCAGTCAGGCCGAAGCCGGTGGCGGCGATGCTGCCGACGTTCTGATGGTTTTCGTCGAGTGGCGAGCGGTCGGTGCGGGCGCGATCGGGTACGAGGCCCGTCGTCGGATCCGCTTGTTCCCAGAAGTATTGAAACAGACGCTTTTGTAGATCCTCGAGAAACGCCTCGTCCTGGGCTGAGAACGAAACGCGGGCACTCGCTGTGCTCGCACTGAAAACGAAGCACAGCACGAAGCACAGCGCTATCACACGAACGAAGCGAGTTCTATCTAACTTCAAACGTCTTCTCGATAACGTCCTGCGAGTTCGAACCGACCATCACCCGAAACTCGCCGGGCTCGACGACAAACTTCATCTCGTGATTGTACAGGCCGAAATGTTCCGGCCGGAGAACGAACTCCACGCTGCGCTTCTGACCGGGTTGGAGCGTCACGCGTTGAAAACCCTTCAACTCCTTAACCGGCCGCGCAATGCTCGCGGCAACGTCGCGAACGTAAAGTTGGACCACCTCATCGCCCGCTCGTTTCCCGACGTTCTCGACGTCCGCTGTGACGCGAATCGTTCCATCGGGTCGAATCTGCGTCGCGCTGATCGCCACGTTCGAGATCTTGAACTGCGTGTAGCTCAAGCCGAAACCGAAAGGGAACTGCGGCGTCCAGGGCGCGTCGATGTACTTCGAGTTGTAACGGTTGCCGGCGTCGGGTGGACGGCCGGTGTTCAGATGGTTGTAGTAGATCGGCACTTGTCCGGTTAATTGCGGAAACGTAACCGGCAACTTACCGCCGGGATTGACGTCGCCAAATAAAATGTCGGCTATCGCATTGCCCGATTCAGTGCCGCCCATCCACGCCTCGAGAATCGACGGCACGTTGTCAGCGATCCAACCGATCGCCGGTGGACGACCGTTCACGAGGACGACGATCGTCGGTTTCCCGACGCGCACTACTTCCTTGACGAGATCCATTTGGCGGCCCGGAAGATCCAGCGAGGCGCGTGACGCAGCTTCGCCAGCAAAATCCTTGGGTTCGCCGACAACTACGATCGCGACGTCGGACTCGCGCGCTGCGGCTGTCGCTTCCGCAAAGCCGGAAGTGTCGTCGGCGAGTACGTCACAACCTTTCGCATACGCTACCTTCGTTTGCGCGGAAACTTTGTTTTTAATCCCCGCCAGCGGCGTGACCGTATCTTCATCGCGCCCGTCGCCCGACCACCAACCCAACGGCGAACGTTTATCGTCGGCGAGTGGCCCAATGACGGCGACCGACCTGATCGTCTTCGCGAGCGGCAACGTGTCGCGATCGTTCTTCAACAACACCATCGACTTGCCCGCGATCTCACGCGCAACCGCACGACTGTCGACACTCAGATACGCCGTCTTCTCCAACGACTCGTCAACGTAGGGACGCTCGAACAGCCCGAGTCGAAACTTGATCCGCAGAATTCTTCGCACCGCTTCGTCGAGCGTCGCCTGCGACCATTTCTTCTCCGTCAGCAGCTCCGGTCCATGTTGATTGAACAAGCGGCTGACCATCTCCATGTCGACTCCGGCGTTCAGCGCCAGCAACGCCGCGTCTTTATCGTTCGCCGCGTAACCGTGATTGATAAGCTCTTTCACCGCGGTGTAGTCGCTGACGACAAAGCCATCGAACTTCCACTCGTCACGCAGCACTTTCGTCAACGTGAAATGGTTCGCCGAAGTGGGTACGCCGTTCAAGGCGTTGAAGGCACTCATGAACGTGCCGACACCTGCATCGACCGCGGCTTTGAACGGAGGAAAGTAGATCGAGCGCAGCGTCTGTTCCGACACCTCGGTGGTGTTGTAATCGCGTCCGCCTTCAGCGGCGCCGTACGCGACCCAATGCTTCGCGCATGCGAGTAATTTGCCGGGTTGTGAATAGTCCTCGCCTTGAAAACCACGCACACGCGCACGCGCAAACGCCGCACCGAGAAACGGATCTTCTCCGGCGCCCTCGGTGATCCGTCCCCAACGCGGATCGCGCGCGATGTCGACCATCGGCGCGAACGTCCAACGCAGGCCCGCGGCGTATGCTTCTTTCGCGGCGATACTGCTCGACCGCTCCGCCAGCGACGGATCCCACGAAGCAGCTTCGGCCAAAGGGATCGGAAAGATTGTGCGGTAGCCGTGAATCGTGTC
>DASTOZ010000745.1:0-2981 GCA_035762365.1 Pyrinomonadaceae bacterium
CGCAGGTGCCAATGCTTGCCCTCGAAGTTCGGGCCGCGGTCGAGGCCCCAATGCGCCCGCACGACGCTCCACTCGTTCTCGCTAAGGAGTTGCTCTACTTCGCCGGGCGTCCAGACGTAGAACTTGCCTTCCTCGTGCTCGGAGTCGGCATCGATCGACGAGTAGTAGCCGCCTTCGGGCGATTGCATGTCGCGCATCAGCCAATGCGCTGTGTCCCGGACGCACCGCTCGAACAGCGGATCGCGCGTGGCGCGCCACGCGTCGACCAGCAGCGCGAGCAGTTGGCCGTTGTCGTACAGCATCTTCTCGAAATGCGGGATGTTCCAGTCGCCATCGACGCTGTAGCGACAAAAGCCGCCGCCGAGTTGATCGTAGATCCCGCCTTCCGCCATCTTGCGACAGGTGTGCGTAACGATCTGAAGCGCATCCTGGTTGCCGGTGCGCGCGTAGGTGCGCAAGAGAAACTCAAGCGTCATCGCCGGCGGAAATTTCGGCGCACCGCCAAAACCGCCATTTGTCGAATCGTAGTTCCGGATAATCCCAGCGTAAGCCGCATCGAGCAGTTCCGTTTGCACGGGCGAATCAGAACCCGCGCTTTGACTCATCCGCCGCAGCTCGTTGAGCAGTGACGTGCCCGTTTCGGCAATGTCCTGCGGTCGCTCTTTGTACGCTTCGGCCACTCCGATCAGCACCCGCGGAAACCCGGGGATGTTGTAACGGTCCTGCGGCGGAAAGTAAGTGCCGCCGTAAAAAGGCACGCCATCGGGCGTGAGAAAGACCGTCATGGGCCAACCGCCATGGTGCGTCATCATCTGCACGGCGCTCATGTAGATCTGGTCCAGGTCGGGACGCTCTTCGCGATCCACTTTGATGTTCACGAAGTTGTCGTTCATGAGCCGGGCGATCTCTTCGTCTTCGAACGACTCATGGGCCATGACGTGGCACCAGTGACAGGCGGAATAGCCGATGCTTAAAAGAACCGGCTTGTTTTCGCTGCGCGCACGGGCAAACGCCTCTTCGCCCCACGGGTACCAATCGACCGGGTTGTGTGCGTGCTGAAGTAAGTACGGACTGCTTTCGTGAATCAGGTGGTTCGTATACTCGTGTTTTTCCATGTGTCCCTGCTTGATCTTCGGGTTCAGTTGTTGAACCAGTATTTGGTCTTCTTGGCCCAGGAGGTGTTGGGGTACTTGCGGTGCAGCAGATCGAACGCGGCCTTGGACCAGCGGCCAGTGTTCTCGTCAGTGCAACCGTAACGCGTCGTTGTGACCGCAAGGTGCAACGCTTCGGGGGCGCGCGGGTCGGCCGGGTTTGCGTTGACCCACTTAATCACTTGTTCTGCGATGTAATTTGGCCCTGCGCCGAGCGCGTTGAGCGCGCTCCACTCGCGTTCGGCGGTCGCGCGTTCCGCGGCCGAGAGAAACAAAAGAGGCTGCGTGCTGTAAGGAGTGAACGACAAGACTTCCCGGTTTTCCTCGTCGGTGGCTGGTTGAAACGCCGCGCTGCACCACCAGTTGTCGCGATACTCATCTTGTTTGTTCAACGGCGTGCGTCTGCCGACGCCCTGGTCGACGACGGGCTCGAGGCCGGGAAACTTCAGCCACGCGTAGACCGCGGCGAATTTTTTCGCCTGCGGACTGGTGGCGGAAGCGTACTCGTCGAGCAATGTCGATAACTCAGGAACAAATGCTTTCAGCGCTGGGGCGACTTCATCCGCGGTCTTTGTGTCGCCGAGTATGGCCGCTCGCAGCCACACAGCCTGCGCGATGTCGCGTGTCAGTGGCGCAACCAGATGTTTTTGCAGCACGGCCTGTTTGAGGACCGCGAGTGGGATTTTCTGGTTCATCGCTTGGGCCGCGGCGGCATCGAAACGTGGCTGATCTTTCAAGTCTTTCATCTCGCTCGACACGGATTCGTCGTCAGCCGGGATCTCGCGGCCATCATCGTTCCAACTTAGCGCTGCCGGAACACGCACTGTATAAAGAAGAAACTCGGGAAACGTCGTTGCGAGCATCATCCGCCTGTTCGCCAGAAGATTGAAAGTCGAGTCGTCGAATTTCGCACGATCGGTTTTCAAGAGCTCGTCAAGCAGTGCTCGAGCCTCGTTGTTTTTGCCGGACTCGGTCATCAGACGCGCGGCATGAAAGCGCGCTGAGACGAATGCCGGTGCGTTTGGTTGAACTTTCAGTGCTGCCGCGATCAGGTCTGCCGCCCTCGCATTCTTGCCCTCGGCATGGCTCAGGGCCGCGATGAGCCACGGATCGGAGCGCGTCGCTTGCCAGCGCTCCACCGCGCGAGCGGCCACGTTCTCGTCTCCTTCCTCCATTGTTGCGAGCCATTCCGAGAGGTCGTCGCCTTTCACAGCGGCGGGTGTCGCGCTCAATTCGTCCGATTGTTCGAGATATTGATCCAGCAGCGTGGTGTAATCCCAGAGATCCTGTTTGAGGTTATCGTTCTGTTTCTTAGTCGTGAGGATGCGAGCGAGTTCGTGCAACCGTTGCTCGGGATGGAGACGCAGTCGAACAAGGTTCGCGAGTCTTGTCGCCGGCGCGTGCAGATGCGCGAAACTCCTGTCGCCGAGTATCTTCGCCAACTGTTTTTCCGCGGCGCTCAGCGATTCCTGTTTCTGTTCCGCCGCGCCGAGACTCGCTTTGCGAATCAGCGTTCGCGCGACCATGTAGGACGCAACGAAGTGCCACGGTGACTTATCGTCCGCGGAGATTTCTGCAAATCGTTTCTGGGCCTCGTCGAAATTGGCGGAGTAGAAGTGCGCGGCTGCGATCTGATAGGCGCGATCCTGACGCGCGAGAAGACGGGCGTCTGATGGAAGTGGATCAGGAATGGAGGTTCCCGAACTACAGTTACTAAAAACCTGATCCTGCGCGCTGACCCAACTCAGTAGCGGCGCAGTTTCATTCCTGTATTCGGCCGTACGGTCGGTCAAAACCTTGACGGCCGTCTCAAACGAATCCTTGTTGCAG
>DASTOZ010000746.1:0-2085 GCA_035762365.1 Pyrinomonadaceae bacterium
TACGTCGCTGGCAAAACACTTCGGGGAACAAGCGACGCCGCAATAGACACGGCGAAGAGTATTCACGCCGCTAACGAACAATTGCTTCCTGTTTCTGCCGGTCTGCTTCGGCCCAGTCTTTCGCTGAGACGAACGACTGGCTATCGTAGATCAGCACGATAGTTCCAACAGGCAGAAGTTTGCTCATCTCCACCGACGCTGACATCGGAATGCGAATGCAACCGTGACTCTGCGGCGAACGAGGAACCGATGGGTTGCCGTGAATCGCGAGTCCGTCGCTGAAGTAGTTGGGGTAGTAAAGCAGGCCGAGCGGTGATTTTCTCCAGCCCGCGATCTTCGCATAAATTCTGAAGCGACCGCGTGGCGTGTACGCGAGTCCGCGCAGGCCTTTTTCGTTGTACTGCTTGTTGCTGCCGGTCGAGACTGGAAGCATTTTGACGATTGCGCCGTCGCTATCGATCAACAACAGCATCTGCCGATCGACGTCCACTTCGACATGCGCGTAACCCGGGTCGCGTGGTTGCGGCGGTTCGGCACTCATGATCGCGTCGAACTCGCTGCGGGTGAGTTGACCGGTGACTTTACGTCCCTCCCACTTCTGAAACAGAACGATACCGTTGCGCGTGGTCTCGTCGATCACACCGTCCGCCGGGCCAGTCTTGTAGCCCATCTCCGACAGACGTCGTTCCGCCTGCCTGAGCTCGGTGCGCGTCGGCGTGCGCTTCACGACTCGTTTACGTTGCGAGCTCGCTGACGACTCGAACGGGGTCACCAGAAGGAGACCCAGCATCAATACAAAAGCGACTATGAACTGGCGTAATTCACACACAACAGCCTCCCTCAATCCTGGAGGCAGATAAGTTTCAATCGGGGGATCGCGTCGTCGGGCGGGGCGAATTGCTGGTAAAACGATACGCTGGCCGCGCAGTCAGGTCAACAATTTCGTTGGGCCCTGCAATTGCAAAATATTTGCAATCACGAAACTCGGCCCAGTGTTCTTTATAATGCTGTGACTTGTTAGCGACCGCGTATCGATGACCAAACGAATCGTTCTCGTACTTTTATTCTTTGCGGCGATCGGCGCAGGAGTGTGGTTGGGACTCCGACTCGCTCGGCCCAGATCGCAGACCCAGCCCGCCGAGGAGTCGCGGGCCGTACCCGTTGAATCGAGTTCGGACACGTGGGACCAGGCTGTCGAGAAAGTCAAAGCCGATCGCGGCGAACCGGCCGGCGTCAACGCCCGCGTCGAGACGCCTCCGGAGCTGAAGCACTACGAAGAGCGGCATTGGTTCCTGGCGACGCAGGTCGCAGAGATCGCGAAATCCGGTGTTCATACTTGTCAGGACTACATGGACCTCGCCGCAATGATTGAACGCGGCGAGATGGTGACGGTCCCGGCTTTCACCGACACCTATATCCTGTTCGGTATCGGCCAACGCGCGGATGACGATGCGTTTTCGCGATATGTAGATGATCGCAGTATCGAGATCTACGACGAAGCGCACCTCAGCGCCGCCTACAAACAACTCGAGGACAAGCGAACGAAGCTTCAGGCTGACATTGCGTCGCTGAAGAGCCAGGCAACAAAACTGACGAAACGCGAGCGCACCAAACAGCGCGAACTTCAAAAACAGATCACTGCCGCCCAGGCAGAGGTGAATTCATCCGACAAAGATAAAGCAGAACTCGACGAAATCTACGGCAACGCCGAAACACGACAGCGGATGTTCCGCGATTACGCGTCGTTACAGTCGCTGGCGAAAAACTTCGCCGGACGTTCGTTTGATCTGAACAATGCGGCCGACCGGCAGGCACTCAAGATGACCATGTTGAGCTCGGTGCGTCCGCAGGCGTTGAAGGTGATGGAAGAAGTGGCGAAGGCGTATCACGAGCGGTTTGGGCGACGGTTGCCTGTGAGTTCGCTGGTGCGGCCTGAGCAGTATCAACGGGCGTTACGCAGAGTGAATCGCAACGCGGTGCTGATCGACACGCCGCCGCATTCGACCGGTCTCGCGTTCGACATCGATTTTCGTTACATGAGCGCGGCGGAACAAACGTTCGTGATGCAAGAGCTTGCCAGGTTGA
>DASTOZ010000747.1:0-3820 GCA_035762365.1 Pyrinomonadaceae bacterium
TACACGAGCCGCTTCACCCGCTACGGCATCGGCGACAAAGTGTTCACCGGACCGAATCCCGCGGCGGGCGCGTTGATTACGTACTACCTGAAAGACAAGCTCGACGACAAAGCGGATTTCAAAGTGCAGGTGTTCGATCGCGACGGAAAGTTGGTGCAGGATCTGGAACGACCGTCGCGAGAGAAAGGTCTGAATCGAATCACCTGGAATCTGCGGCTCGGCGGTCCGGAAGTACGGCGTCCGCCAACGCCGGAGCAGATCGCTTTCGGTGGCGGATCGCGTGGTCCGCAGGTGTTGCCGGGAACGTACACCGTGAAGATGACGGTCGGTGGGAAAGTCTTCGACCAGCCGGTGGAAGTACGGTTGGATCCGGGCGTGACCACGCCGATCTCCGAACTGCAAGAGACGCTCGACATGCAGATCAAACTGCGCGACATGCAGAACGTGATGAACGTCTCGCTGCGTTTCCTCGACAGCGTCAAGGAGCAACTGAAGCAAGCGCAAGCCACAATGAAGAACCTCGCGAAAGAGCCGGACAAGGATTTGATGAAGGCGCTCGAAGACTACCTCAAGGACGTCGACGCCCTTCAAGACAAACTCACGGCGCGCGATGATGGTCTCGGTTTCGCCGGACGCTCGGGTGTCGCTGACGACATCGGCCAGCTATACTTTTCGCTGGATACTAACTTTGGACCAACACGCGGGCAGCGCGAATACTTCGGTGAGATCCAACCCGCGTATCGTGCAAGAATGGGCGACGTCAACAAGTTTCTGCGCGAGACCTTACCGCAGTGGAACGAAAAGCTGCGCGGCTGGAACGCACCGACGTTGACGACACGCAAACCATTCGAATTCTAAAATCAGATGAACAAAGCAAAATACACTATCGCTTTTCTCCTGCTCGTCGCGGTTGTTGCGTTCGCGCAAGGTCCACCGAAAGAGGCCGGTACATTTCGCGAACCCGAACTCCGCGAGCTCGTCAAACTCGATCCGACGATCAAGCTCGACATCCGTTACGCCACGCGCAACAACTTTCTCGGCCGCCCGGTTTACAAAGAAGCGCGCGCGTTCCTGCAAAAACCTGCGGCGGAAGCGCTGGTGCGCGTGCATCAGAAATTACGAGAGAAGGGTTACGGCATCGTCGTGTTCGATGGTTACCGTCCGTGGTCAGTCACGAAGATCTTCTGGGACGTGACACCGCAAGACAAGAAGATCTTCGTCGCGGATCCGAGTCAGGGTTCGCGACATAATCGCGGTTGCGCTGTCGACCTGTCGATGTACGAGTTGGCGTCGGGAAAAATCGTGCAGATGCCGAGTGAATACGATGAGATGACGGAGCGTGCGCACATCAACTACGCGTGCGGGACGCCCGAAGCGAAGCACCTGCGTGAGATGCTTCGCTCGGCAATGGAATCAGAGGGGTTTGCTGTTTACGAGCCGGAGTGGTGGCACTACGACTACAAGGATTGGAAACAGTATCCGATTCAGAACATCCCGTTCTCGAAGATTTAACCACAAAAAAGGCACAAAACAGAGCCACGCAAAAGGCACAAGAAAGATTACGTAGAAATGGCAAGGTTACTACGAAATCCTTGGTGTGCCTCTTGTGACTCTTCTTTTGTGCTTTTTGTGCCTACGAAATCCTTTTTGTGCCTCTTGTGACTCTTCTTTTGTGCCTTTTGTGGCTACCTAGTTGCCCGTGGCCAGGCCCAGGTTTGACGATTTGTTTGCGCTCGTCAGGCGGATGTTGCCGTTGATTCCCTTCGCGGTGATCGCGCTGCCGCCGTTGCCGATCTTCGCGGAGTAGTAACCATGCTTCGGTTCATCAACTGAAACCCACGGCAACTCGGAAACGACTCGTCCATTCATCGCCTTCGCTTCGAGAGTCGCGTTGGCGTTCTCGGGCAAGCGCAACTCGATGTTGCCATTGATGCCCTTGAGCGAGATGCCATCCGAATCGAGTCGCTGAAGCGCGACCGTGACGTTTCCGTTGATGCCGCTGAAATTCGCCGTGCCGGCGGCACTCGCAATCTCGACGCGCCCGTTAACGCCAGCCACCTCAACCGATCCATCAAGCTCGCCGACTTTCACGGACCCATTGATACCTTTTGTCAACAACGAAATCTGTCGCGGCAGTTTCAACGTGACGTTTTCGTGGGCTTCCGAACCGAAGAACCGCGAGAAAAACCCGCTTTCATGCTTCTCGCTCTTGATGGTCAACCGGTTCGCGGTGGCTTCGATATTGATCTGGCGTCGTTTGAGCGCTTCCTCACCCGAGGCGATGCGTTCGATGTGAACCTCGGCGGTCCGGGTGTCGGAGGTTTCAATCTTTACGGTACCGTTGAGGCCCATCAACTCCACCTGCGCACCGGGCGCAAGTTCGTATTTCTCACGGATGTCCTTACGCACATCGGCTTCTTCTTCGTGGGAAACAAGCTCGCGCAACTCGGCTCTCGTTGCGGCGGAACGGGCGACAATGCCCGCGACGGCGGCCAGTGCGACCAGGACGACGACAATCAGTATGCGTTTCATATTTGCTGCCTCAGAATGGGGTGAAAATGGTAACCGGGGTCATTAACGACAACCGCCGGAGATTTGTTTCGCCTGATTAATCCTTTGAAAGGACTTTTAGATTCGGTCATTCCGTGTTTCAATTCAAACCCCATGACAGACCGGGATTCCAGAGACCTCAAAGTGTTGCTGGTTGAGGACGTAGAGGACACGCGCCTCTTCATGCGCCTCGCACTCGAAGACCAGGGCTTCATCGTGTTTGAAGCCGAAGACGGCCAGGCTGCGGTCGCGAGCGCAGTGCGCGAGACGCCCGACGTGATTCTCATGGACCTGTCGCTGCCACGCATGGACGGTTTCGCGGCCGCGAAACTGATGCGGCAAACAAACGAACTGAAGAACGTCCCCATCATCGCGGTTACGGCACACCAGGAAACGGGTTTCCGCAGCGACGCGAAAGCATCCGGCTTCGACGCGTACGTGACGAAACCGATCGACATCAATTGGCTCAAAGAACTGATCAACGGACTCATCTGAATCGCAAATGAGCGGCCAGCCCGGAATTACTCCCAAAACAATCGTTATTCGCGACATCGAAACCCTGGACGAGATGCATGAGGTAGAACAGCTTCAGCGCGACATCTGGGGCGTTTCGGATCTCGACGTGCTTCCCGCGCTCGCGTTGCGCCCGCAAAAAGAGGTCGGCGCGATCTTGATGGGCGCGTTTGTCGAAGGCCGGATGGTCGGGTTTGTGTTCGGGTTTCCGGGGATACTGAACGGCGAAACGATCATCCATTCAGACATGCTCGGCGTGCGCAGCGAGTATCGTTCGCAGAATTTGGGCTACCTGTTGAAGCTGGCGCAACGAAATGCGGCGCTGGCGCTCGGTGTGAAGCGAATCACGTGGACGTTCGATCCGTTGCAGTCGCGTAACGCACACTTGAATTTCAGCAAGCTGGGCGTGATCGCGGATCGTTATCTGATCAATTACTACGGCGAGACGTCGAGTTTTCTACACCAGTCAGGGACGGATCGCTTGTGGGTAACGTGGTTGCTCGATCGCGAGCCCGTTTCGCGAGTGGATTTGGACGGTATTCCTGCTTTGATCCGTGTCGGAGAAAATGGCGAACCGGTTGTGAACACGGTCGACACGGATGAAAGGCATTTAGTGATCGAGATCCCCGGCGAGTCGAATCCGGAGCTCTGGCGCGAGCCAACGCGCGCGGCGTTCACCAGCGCGCTCAACGCCGGTCACATCGTCACTGGTTTTTATGTGGTCGAACGAGATGGTCAGAAGACGGGCCTGTATTTC
>DASTOZ010000748.1:0-7825 GCA_035762365.1 Pyrinomonadaceae bacterium
CTTGCAGCGTCTTTTCAAAATCTTCGTTCGTCATGCCGCTCTGTTGTTTCTGGGTGGCGATGGCGCCGTCGATTTGCGCTTCGGTCGGCAACAGCTTCTCGCGCTCGGCACGCTGATACAGCACTTCTCGCTGAATTAGGCTGTCGAGAATCTGGAGCCGGGCAGACGCCAACTGGAGCTGGTTCAAAGTCTCCGGCTTGCCTCCGGTCTGCTGGTTCAACGAACGCTCGACCTCCGAAAGCATGATGTTGCGGCCGTTGACCGTCGCAGCAACCGTATTGTCCTTCGATTCAGAACCGCCAGAGGTACAAGCGGTCACGAGCAGTCCGGACATCGCCAGACAACTCACAGCAAGAAGTTTTCCGATTTTTCCCACTTTTAGATGCACTCCTTCAACTCACACTTTGATCAATCAAAATCGGCGGTTCCGGCTCGCTGCTTGACGAGCCAGAAACGCCTTTGCTATAAACCTTGGTTTTCTATTACGGAGGTAGCAAAAACTATATGGCCAAACGTTGTGAAGTCTGCGGCAAGGGACCTCAATTCGGCAACAATGTCTCGCACGCGAATAATCGCACCCCACGTCGCTTCGATCCGAACTTGCAGTCGATTCGCGTAAAGTCGCCCCAGGGTGGCGCGCGGCGGATGAAAGTCTGCACGACCTGCATCAAGGCCGGTAAAGTCGCCAAAGCCGCTTGAGCCGCTCACTCCATTAATTATCAAACTATTTACTTATCAAGCAGCAACCGGCATCATGCCGGTTGTTTCATTTTATAATCAGTGCTACCGCTTCAATCTCAACCAGCGCGTCCTTGGGTAACCGTGCCGCCTGAACTGTGGACCGCGCCGGCGGCGCTCCGGTAAAAAACTTCCCGTAAACTTCGTTCATTGCCGCAAAATCGTTCATATCGGCAAGAAACACCAGCGTCTTCACAACCTGATCCAGACTGCTTCCAGCAGCCTCCAACACCGCGCCCACGTTCTTTAGGACGCGCTCAGTCTGCTCCGCGATGCCACCGCCCATGAACTCGCCAGTCGCCGGATCAATGGCGACCTGTCCCGACGTATACACAAACTCGCCGACCTTAATGGCCTGCGAGTAAGGGCCGAGAGCGGCAGGAGCGCTACTGGTTTTTACTGGTTCTCGACGCAAAGGCGGGATTCTAACAGATAGGCCGCAACAAGGGCAAAATCAGACCGCCCCCTGCAAACGTTCTACGTCCAACACGCCGGGAACGCCCCTGATCGATCCGATCACGCGATCGAGGTGCTTAACATCGAAGACTTCGACCGTGACCTCGATGTGGCCGCGCTCGTCATTGGCCACGGACGCCCGTGCATCCCGAATTCCGGTCTTCATATCGGAAATCGCGCCCGTTATGCCGGCGATCATGCCGGTGCGATTCTCGGTGATCGCCAGCAGCTTGACGGCGTAGGCCGTCTTCTCCGGTCGTCCAGCCCACTCGACTTCCACGATGCGCTCGCGATTCACCATCAATTGCTTCACGTTCTTGCAGCGCGTCGTATGGACCGCGACGCCTTTGCCGCGTGTGACGTATCCGATGATGTCTTCGCCATGCAGCGGATTACAGCATCGCGCGCGCGTGACCATCAGGTCGTCGATACCACGGACCGCGATCGAGTCGTCACCCAAACGAATCAGGCGCTTGACCGCGCGCACGCCGCTTCGAAGCCGCGACTCCTTCTGCTTGTCGAGGTGCTCGAATTGCTCCTGTCCAAGGTACTTCGCGATAACGTTGCGCGGCACCAGTTTGCCATAACCAATCGCTGCCAGAATGTCGTCAGTCCGTCCGTAGCCGTACTCACTCGCGACGCGCTTCATGTCCGGATCCGAATCGTTGAGAATCTTCTTCGGCGACAACTGGAAACGGCCCGCTTCTTTTTCGAAGAGCTTTCTGCCGATCTCGATCGACTCGGCGCGTTGCTGTTCAGACACCCAGTGACGCACACGATTGCGCGCCCTGGACGTGACGATGAAGTTCAACCAGTCGCGCGAGGGATGCGAGTTCGCCGTGGTGATGATCTCGACGACGTCGCCGTTTTGAATCTGCGTTCGCAACGGCACCATGCGATTGTTGATACGTGCGCCGGTGCACGTGTTACCGACTTCGGAGTGGATCATGTAGGCGAAGTCGACGGGCGTGGCGCCGCGTGGCAACTGGATCACCTTGCCCATGGGCGTGAACGCATAAACGTCCTTCGGATACAGATCGAGTTTCAGCGAGTCGAGAAAGTCTTTCGAGTCCTTTACTTCCTGCGTCCACTCGACCAGCGATCGCAAAGCCTGCAACGCCTGATCGTCATCGCGCGCCCCGCGTTTGCCTTCCTTGTATTTCCAGTGCGCGGCAACGCCTTCCTCGGCGATGTGGTGCATCTCTTCGGTGCGAATCTGCACTTCGAATGACTGAAGGTTCGACCCGATGACCGAAGTGTGCAGCGACTGGTAGAGGTTGTCGCGCGGCGTCGCAATCCAGTCCTTGATTCGCCCGGGCACGGGTTTCCAGTTGTTGTGGACCACGCCGAGCGCCGCGTAACAGTGACGAATCTCGTTCGGAGTAATGATGCGGACCGCGATCAGATCGTAGACCTGATCGAGCGTGATCTTCTGCCGGCGGAGTTTCTTCCAGATCGAGTACAACCGCTTCACGCGACCTTCGACGATGACAAACGGTACTTCCGCCTCGTTCATCTTCTCTTCGATCTGCCGCGTGACTGTGTTGACGAACGCCTCGTTTTCAGGACGCCGCTTTTCGAGTTGTTCAGCAAGCTCGCGATAGTCGTCCGCGTGCAGGTGACGAAACGCGAGATCCTCCAGTTCGCCACGCAGCTTACCCATGCCCAGCCGGTGCGCAATGGGCGCGAAGATCTCCATCGTCTCTTCGGCGATACGCTTGCGCTTCTCCGGGTTAAGATAGTGAAGCGTGCGCATGTTGTGGAGGCGATCGGCGAGCTTCACGAGCACGACGCGAACGTCGTCGATCATCGCCAGCAGCATCTTGCGAACGTTCTCCGCCTGCTGCTCCTCACGCGAGATGTTGCTGATCTGGGCGATCTTCGTGAGCCCGTCGACGAGGTGCGTGATCTCTTCGCCGAAATAACGTCGAATCGTGTCGAGATCGACGAGTGTGTCTTCGACTACGTCGTGTAACAGACCGGTCGCGACCGACACTTCGTCGAGTTTCATGTCGGCGAGAATGTTGGCAACTTCGAGCGGGTGCACGAGATACGACTCACCAGAGGCGCGCTTTTGGCCCTTGTGTTCCCTGGCGGAAAACAGGTAGGCCCGCCGCAGCAGGTCAAGGTCGGCCTGAGCGTGATTTGCTGCAACTTTCTCGACGATGTCTTCGATCCGGATCATCTTGAGTGTGAAGAAAGTATAACAAAAAGGTGATGCCGCTCGCCGGAGCGGGCATCACCTCCGAGACTTGCCAGGTTGAACTGAGGTCTCTAACCCTTGGGCGGAGACGCTGACTGTTTCGCTTCCTCTTCCTTTCGCTTCTGTGCGGCGGCGCTGAGTTCCGTCGTCCGCTTCAGAGCGGCTTCGTATTCTTTGGTAAACGACGCCTTCTGGTCGGGCTTGCCGTCCATCTCGGCGAGTTTGGAAGCTTCCAGGAGCAGGTTCGTCTTGTAAGACCAGGCAGATTCGTTGTTCGGGTCATACTTGATGGCGTTTTCAGCTTCGGACAACCCCTGCTTCACGCACATCTGCGCCTGGTTGAACTCTTTCGGGTCCGTCGGTTTCTTGTACGAGACGGTGGCCTTGTTGTTCGTCGGATCGACGGTCGTCACCTTAACGTTGGTCGACTCCGTGATGTTGAACGAACATTGCCAATCCTTGCTGGCGAGCACGATATAAGCTTCGGCACGCTTGGTCGGCTCGACGGCATCGTTGGAGGCGCGCGACGTAATCCAGTCGCGCAGTTTCTGCTCTTCCTTAATCGCGCCGTAGAGGTAAGCAATTGCCTTGTAGGCTTCCTCATCCTGCGGATTCTTGTTCAGTATCTCTTGATACGCTTGAATCGCCTCGTTAGCTTTCGCGATGTTGTCGGGCTGCTGCACGCCCGGACGATACTGCGCGTGAATAGTTCGCGCGATAAACATCGGGGCTGTTTTGTTGTTCGGATCCAGTTCGGCGGCTCGGCGTGAGTGCTGCTCTGCTTCTACATATCTGCCTTCGCGGAAAGCGCGTGCTGCCTCATTCAACTGGTTCTTCGATCTGATTCGATTTACGACACCGCAACCGGAGGCGGTGAAAACGAGGACCGTGGCCGCGAGGATCGCCAATACAACAAGCGCGATCCTGGTCTTAGCGAGTTTCATTTATAGGTGACTCCAATTTGACGAGACTGGCGGCGGCTTCCGGCCGAAATGGTCCAAGCAGACTAGCCCAGCGTGGAAGCCGCTCCGAATCTCCTTATTTTATTGAGGCAGATCATCCACTTGCAGACCGACAGGACTCGCGCCGGCGCCTTTAATGGCGTCGATCACCTTCACGACGTCTCCGTACTTGGTGGCCCTGGGCGCCTTGACGAAGACGGTCTTCTCGATGCGATCCTCTTCCTTCACGTCCGTGCGCGTTTCGTAACCGACCCTGTAAGCACGCTGGTCCTTGCGCTGTTGAAACACAGCGGACAATCGCTGGGCCAATGGCGCGGTCTCGTTAACCGAACCGAGCGCATCCTGGTTCAGCTTGAGCGAGAGATCGGATCCGATCGTCACGACGAGCGTCAAAGGATTAGGCTTGAGTTTGCTCAAGTCTTCGTTGGGATCTCTCTGGGTCGGAATGTCAGCCTTGAACCGGCTTGGTTTCAGCGGCGTGACGACCATGAAAATGATCAGCAGCACCAGCAAAACGTCAATCAACGGCGTCACGTTGATATATGGTTCGGCCGTGGTACTGCCCTTTTTTGAATTTCCACCCATCGACATCTAAGTTTCTCCTCGTATATCCAGCTTGGTCTTATCTGAGAGCTGTCGAGCCGCCCACTGACTTCGTTAGGCCGCCGGCTTAGCGTCCGCCGCGCCCTTCTTCTTCTTGTCGGCTACGAGCCCGATCTTATCGACTCCCAGCTTACGGACTTCATTAATGACGTTGACGACATCTCCATAACTCACGCCGACACCGCTTTTGATGTAGACGATTTTCTCGTTGTCGTTTTTGATGCCCTGCAACATCCGATCGACTTTTTCTGTTAACTGTTCCCGCTGCACCGGGATCTTGCCGAGGTAATACTGTCCATCGTTCGGGATGGAGATTACGATCGACGATTCCTTGATGATATTTTGATCGACTTCCGGGTTGGTCAGGTTCTTCGGCAGCGCCACCGTGATGCCTTGTTGCAGGAACGGTGTAACCACCATGAAGATGATCAGCAACACGAGCATGATGTCGACCATTGGCGTTACGTTGATTTCCGATTGCAAGCCGCCGCTGCCACCGCCTCCAGACATTGCCATAACTAACTCTCCTTATTTACTGCTCAACCGGGTAAACGCGGGGTGCGGCGCCGGCCGCACCCACAGGGTTCACCATCAGGCATTCATGAGTCGCGACTTACGCCTTCAACTGCTTCGTGCGGTTCTTGATGAAGTAGTCGACCAGTTCCGATGCCGAGTTGTCCATCTCTACCACGAAGCCATCGACCTTTCCGGTGAAGTAGTTGAACAGCCACACCGCAGGCACCGCCACCAACAATCCGAGAGCGGTCGTAAACAACGCTTCCGAAATTCCGCCCGCGACGGCCGCGATACCGGCCGACTCTGCGTTCTTCATGCCGCGGAACGCGTTGATGATGCCGAACACGGTTCCGAACAGACCCACGAACGGGGCCGTCGAACCGATCGTCGCCAGGCCGGAGAGACCACGCTTGAACTCGGCGGTCTTGATCGCGATAGCACGTTGCAAGGCGCGCTTCGAAGCTTCGATCTCATCGCCTGAAATATCAGACGACGCTTCGTGTGCGCGAAACTCCTGCAGGCCGCTGCTCACGACCATCGCAAGGTGCGACTTGCGGTGCTTGTCACTGATGTTGATCGCTTCTTCAATACGATCGTTCTTAAGCGCCTGCGCGACGCGCGGCGCAAACTCGCGCGACTGCTTCTTGGCCGCGGAGTACGTCAGGTACCGCTCGACCATGATAGCGATTGAGTAGACCGACATGATGAGCAGAACAACGACCACGGCGATAGCCACGCCGCCCATGTTCTTCACCATCTCAGTCAGCGTGAAATGGTCCGCGCCGGATGATTCTGGACTGGCTGCGGCTTCTTGCAAAAACATCAGAAGACCGAAGGCCTTCATTCCTAAAACACTGGTTAGAATTGTCACGGTGAACCCCTCCAAAAGAGTTTTTTATTAGATTGATAGCAAGCAGAGAAGCCGGGACGGCCTACGGGAACCGCGGCGACACGACAACAATCTCCGCAGTTTACTGGGCCACGAAGTTATACTGGATAACTCCAGTAACTTTAACTGGCTGTCCCGATAGCTTGGTTGGGGAGAATCTTGCCTGACGCGCTGCACTGACGGCCGCATTGATCAGCAAGGGGTGCCCCGATACCGCGGACGCCGAAACGACGTTGCCGTTCTCGTCGATGAGCACTTGTACGACCACAGTGCCGGAAGCGTGGGCCGCTTTGGCAATGGGTGGATACCCGGGTTTTGGCAAGCTGATCGCTTTACCGTTAAGAACACCTCCCGAGATCGGGGCGCGCGGGGTTGGTTTGGCTTCCGGTGGCGGTGGTGGCTCGTCGGCGATTTTGACGGGCGCCGCTGTTACTACCGTACCGGTGCCGGGTCCTGATGGCATTGCCGCTGTGGCGTTGGAGTCGCTCGTGCCTTGAACAGTGATGCGACCGGCACGCACTGGCGGAACGTCGCTGGCCTTTGCCGAAACCTCTTTGGGTACCAGTTCGGTCCGTGTAACGTCGGCGATCAGTTCTCTGCGAACGTCGACGTTCTGGTCGACCTTGACAGGCTTCGCTTCCTGTTTCGGCTGGACCTCTTGCTTCTGTTGCGGGACCGGCACGGGCGCGACGAGCGTCGTCAGCTCGAGCTCCATCTCCGACAGATGGGCGTCATACAGGAAAATACCCGCGATGACGAAAGCCCCGATAAGCACAGCATAGACCACCAGGGTGATGCCAATGAACGAGCCTTTTCGCGTTAAATCATCCTTATGCGAACTGGACTCAACGAGATTATCGAACATTGAAATTTATCCTCCGATTCCGGCGCCAAATGGATCAGGGGTTATTAACTAGTTAAGCAGTATTGCTGCTTCACACAAACGTCGAATTTTAGCCGCTTGAATTCCGTCATGAAGAAGGGGAAACAGCAGCTTCTGCGATATTGAGCACACCGTTTAGATTTGGAAAGCCGCTGCGCGAGAAACTCACCGGCCCACTCAACACACCGCCGCCGCACCCAACCTTCTGATTTCACACAACGCGGGGTCGACACTTGAGACTATTTAATTGGCCAGCAACGGTCGCAGTCTATTCCTCATAGCGTTTCAAAGTCAAGCGCAAACGTGACGCCTCGATGAAAGGTGTCCTGTTTTCACGCGCGACCCGCGCCAGTTGAGCGTTTTCCTGCGTTCGGCGCCACCGCTTCGCGAGTCGATGGCTTCGTCGCGCTGCGCACTCCGCCCCTCACGGGTTGACTGAAACTCAATGCCGCCTGTCTGTTTGCCGCCTCGATTCGTTGCTCCCACCAGACCATGATCGGACTGGCAATCGCTATCGATGAATACGTACCAAAGATGACGCCGATAAACAGTGCGAGCGAGAACCCGCGCAATAC
>DASTOZ010000749.1:0-4096 GCA_035762365.1 Pyrinomonadaceae bacterium
AGATCGATGAAACGGGAACGGTAGTCAGCGCGAAAGACATGTGTGGTGGACCACCGTACCTGAGCGAGTCGTCCGTTCAAGCAGCATATGGAGCACGCTTCTCACCGACGAAGCTTTCCGGAAAACCTGTGCCGGTCTACGGCATCATTCAATTCAGGTTTGTTGCGCAATAAGAGTCAAGCGGGATGCGAGCTGTTATTCAACGGGTAACTCGAGCGCGAGTCACTGTCGAAGACCGGATCACGGGCGAGATCGGAAAAGGTCTCGTCGTGCTGTTAGGCATCTCGCCCAACGACACGAGGAGCGACGCCGATTATCTTGCGGCGAAGATCGTGGCGCTCAGGATCTTTGACGATGCAGACGGCAAGATGAACGTCTCGGTGAAAGACGCTGGTGGCGGGTTGTTAGTCGTCTCGCAGTTTACGTTGTATGGCGATGTGCGCCGTGGTCTGCGGCCATCGTGGAGCGACGCCGCTCCGCCAGAGACGGCCGAACCTCTTTACGATTATTTCGTGGAGAGCAGCCGAAAGCTGATCGAGCCGGTGGAGACTGGCAGCTTTCGCGCGATGATGCAGGTCGAGCTGGTCAATGATGGGCCAGTGACGTTAATCCTGGATACTGCAACACGGACCTAAATCATATCGTCCGTAGCTTTCGAACTCTCATCCAACTCAAATCGATCCCGGTCCCGTTTCTCAATCTTGTCGATGATTTCGAGCTCCTCGTTGTCCTCGTAAGTCACACCGATTGCCGCGGCGTTCTCTTCCACGAGCGACTGGTCCGGCGTGGGATTATCGCCCGCGACGGTTTCGGAACCGCTGTCGTTCACGTCTTCCCAGGCTGCGTCAAGGTCGCCGCCGGCATCGCGCGGTGATGCAGCCGTGTTGTTTCGCAGTCGCTGCGCAAGCACGTCCGGGTCTTTCGGGGCATGAGATATCTCGAGCTCCATAAACTCCTCGATCTCGGGATCTGGGACGTAGTTAGGATCGTTCGCGAGATAGTCGAAGTTGGTCGCCTGTTTCTTGGGCATACACGTCTCCCTTGCCTTGTCCGTAAATTGTAGCGGGGGTTACGTGCGCAAAATATAACACAAATTTCCATTTCCAATCGTTTCAAACACCTTGCTTGACGATTACTTAATGCGGCCCTTACACTTCAACTTGAATCAGAAAACACAACACATTTCATCTTGCGAGCCGCGTCACGCGCTCGCTTTTCAGGAAAGAGTTTGAGCACTAATATGCCAGCCAGTCCTTTCGATTCTTTGCAAACTTTCGCTTCACACGCCGGTCCCGTCGGAAGCTTTTACTCGCTGCCACAACTCGAAAAAAACGGCGTCGGTCCGATTTCCCGACTGCCGCACAGTATTCGCGTCGTGCTCGAGTCAGTGCTTCGCAATTGCGACGGCGAGAAGATCACTGAAGACGACGCTCGCGCGCTCGCGAACTGGCAGCCAAACGGCAAACGTACGGAAGAGATCCCGTTCGTCGTCGCTCGTGTGTTGCTACAGGACTTCACCGGCGTGCCGCTGCTCGTCGATCTCGCCGCGATGCGTTCCGCCGTGGCGCGCCTGCGCAAGAACACCGGTCTGATCGAACCGCTGGTGCCGGTCGATCTGGTTATCGATCACTCGGTGCAAGTCGATCTTTCGAGCACGCGCGATGCGTTTGAAAAGAACATGGAGATGGAGTTCAAACGCAATCGCTCGCGTTACCAGTTTTTGAAATGGGGCACGCAGGCCTTCGACGGTTTTCGCGTCATCCCGCCGGGGATCGGAATCTGTCATCAGGTGAATCTCGAGTACCTCGCGCGGAACGTTTGGGAGAAAACCGTCTACTTCCCGGATACCCTTGTCGGCACGGATTCACACACGACGATGATCAACGGGCTCGGGATTGTCGGTTGGGGCGTCGGTGGTATCGAAGCAGAAGCCGCGATGTTGGGCCAGCCCGTCTACTTCCTGACTCCGGATGTTGTCGGCGTGCACTTGACCGGAAGTTTGGCTGAAGGCGTGACCGCGACGGATCTCGTGCTGCGTGTGACGGAGATGATGCGCAAGGCCAAGGTGGTCGGCAAGTTTGTCGAGTTCCATGGCGAAGGCGCTTCGAATCTGTCCGTGGTCGATCGGGCGACGATCGCGAACATGGCGCCGGAGTACGGTGCGACGATGGGTTTCTTTCCCGTCGACGAAGAGACCTGCGCGTACCTGCTCGCCACCGGAAGGTCGCCGGAGCACGTCGAGCTCGTGCGAAGTTACTACCAGGCCCAGGGCATGTTCGGCATGCCGCAAAAAGGCGAAGTCGATTACAGCGTCGTGTTCGATCTCGACATCGGATCGATCGGACCGAGTGTGGCTGGTCCAAAACGGCCGCAGGATCGAATCGACCTGCCGAAGTTGAAAGAACAGTTCATCGAACTGATGCTCAAGCCCGTGAACGAAGGCGGTTACGGCAAGACCGAAGACGAGCTTTGGACCCGTTATCACGTGCGGGTCGGCGCCGACAAGCAGCGCTTGATTGCGGGTGGCGGCGAACAAGGAACCGAAACGATTCCCACAGTCGTCGGTGATCACGTCACTGAAAAAGACACGAGCGTCTGGACCGAAACGGAAATGGTCAACAACCGTCCGACGCCTGACCTCGTTGCGGAGATCCCCGAAGACGAGTTTGTGACCGGTGATGAACTGGTCGGACACGGCGACGTTCTCATCGCGGCGATCACGTCGTGCACCAACACGTCGAATCCGAGTGTGATGCTGGCTGCTGGATTGCTCGCGAAGAAGGCCGTCGAACGAGGACTGAGTGTCAGTGCGAAGGTGAAGAACTCGCTGGCGCCGGGATCGAGAGTCGTTACCGAGTATCTCGAAAAGACCGGTCTGCAACCTTACTTGAACCAGCTTGGCTTCAATCTCGTTGGTTATGGCTGCACGACTTGTATCGGCAACTCCGGACCACTCGATCCCGCCCTCGAACAGATCATCGGCGAACGCGACGTTGTCGCCGCGTCGGTGCTTTCCGGCAATCGAAATTTTGAAGCGCGCGTGCATCAGAGCATCAAGGCAAACTTTTTGATGAGCCCGCCGCTGGTTGTGGCGTTCGCGCTCGCCGGACGCATCGACGTCGACATGACGACCGATCCGTTGGGCACGGGCAAGGACGGTGAGGAAGTTTATCTCCGCGACATCTGGCCCAGCATGCAGGAGATCAACGACTTGATGCGCGCGGCGTTCGATCCGGAAACGTATCGCACGCTCTACGGCAGCTTCGCCGACCAGAACCCGATGTGGAATGACATTCCGACGAGCACCGGCGCAGTTTACGAGTGGGAGCCCGAGTCTACTTACATCCGCGAGCCGCCGTACTTCGAAGGTTTCAGCAACTCTCTCGTTCCGTTGGCGGAAGTTAAGGGTGCGCGGGCGCTGGCGATCTTTGGCGATTCAGTTACGACGGACCACATCAGTCCCGCGGGAGCAATCAAACCTTCGTCGCCGGCTGGTTTGTACTTGCAGGAGCGCGGCGTCGACATCAAAGACTTCAACAGCTACGGCGCGCGACGCGGCAACCATGAAGTGATGGTCCGCGGCACGTTCGCCAACGTGCGCATCAAGAACCTGATGGTGCCTGGCGTTGAAGGCGGCGTAACGATCTATCAACCCGACGGCGATCGCATGAGCATTTACGATGCGTCGATGCGCTATCAGGAAGCGGGCGTGCCGCTGGTGATCTTTGCCGGGCAGGAGTACGGCACCGGAAGCTCGCGCGACTGGGCTGCGAAAGGTACGCGATTGCTCGGCGTGAAGGCCGTGATCGCGCAGAGTTTCGAGCGCATCCATCGCAGTAATCTCGTCGGCATGGGCGTGTTGCCGTGTCAATTTCACGACGACACAAACGCAGCGTCACTTAAGCTCGACGGCGCCGAGACGTTCGATCTGTTGGGAATCGAAGACGGCATCGAACCGCTCGAAGAGATCGCGCTCGTCATTCACCGCGCGAATGGTGAAACCGAACAAGTGCCGATCACGCTGCGCATCGACACGCCGATCGAAGTGGACTACTACCATCATGGCGGCATTCTTCCATTTGTATTGAGGCAATTA
>DASTOZ010000750.1:0-3131 GCA_035762365.1 Pyrinomonadaceae bacterium
CTTCAGCCGCCTGAATCCCAAGGCGCGCGCGAAAGTTATTGAGTTGCTCGCGATCGAGATCAATCCGGCCACAGTCACAGCGAAAAGCAAAAGTTTCGTCAGCGCTTCACATTGGGCCGACGATCTGCGGCCGTTTTCGGAGTTCGATTCGTTCAAGCCGCTTCACTTCGTCGATAAGCCATTCTCACTGGATGGCACAACGCTGCCTGAAATCGATCCGAACAACATCATCAAAGCGCTTCAGGACAACGTCGAGATCCTCAAAACCAGCACTGACAAGAACGCGCAGGCCCAAGCTCTGCGTTTCGTCATTCACTTTGCCGGCGACATTCACCAGCCGCTTCATTGCGCCGCGAAAGTGACTGCTGCTCAACCGCACGGCGATCAGGGCGGCAACCTCGTGAAGATTAAAGTTGCGAATGCAGACGGGTCGTTGAAGGACACTAACCTTCACAGTTACTGGGACGGCGGTATCGGCAGTTTTCCACGAACGGGACCAAACTTTGCGCCGCCTCCGCTGAAGACGATTGGTCCCGCAGTTAAGCTGGCGCTGAAGGGCAACCCCGACACGAACCGTGGTTTGAAACTGGACGATCCCTTCAACTACGACGCGTGGGCCGACGAGAGTTTCTACCTGGCAAAGAAAGTGGTCTACCACAACGTCCGCACCGGCAAAACGCAGACCGCTGCCTACAACAAGGAGGCCACGCGAATCGCCCGCCGTCGTGTGGCGTGGGGCGGCTACCGCCTCGCCGCCTTACTCAACGCGATCTGGCCAGAGTGATTCAGACGAAGAGCGCGAGTCCCTTCAATTCTTGTGAACTCGCGCGTGTTTTCGGGTGTGGACATGAGGGCCTCCAGGTTCAGAGTGCGAAAAGCACCGAAGCGCGGTTACAGGAAGTTAAGCGACTTCAGCTCGGGGCGACGTAGCTCTTACGGGCTTTCACGACCAACTTACCCTGCGACTTTTCCACGCCGTCGGCTAAATCGATCTTCAACTTTCGCATCGTCCCGTCACGCTTCTTGTTGGTCGATACGAACGAGAAACTGTAGCGCGTACGCAGATGCGTGATCAGCGTATTGAACGTTTGATCGAGCTCTTCCGGTTTGTCGCGCAGAATCTCGCCACCCGTTTCGTCCGCGAGTTTTTGAATGTCGAGGTAATGCAGGCCACCCATTCGGCCAAAGCGAGTGGCCCAGCGCATCATGCCGTTCTCCGCTGCTTGCGCCGGCGACTTCGGAATGATGGCACACACAACACTGCCCGACTCGAAAACGGAATGTGCGGCTGCCGTGTGTGACGGCCCATTCGCACAATCCCAGTTTCGCGTCACGCCAGTGATCACGATAATCACGCGGCGACCGTTTGGATTACCGGCTTTCATCATGTAATTCGCTGCTTCCTCAAACGCCAGGTTCAAACAATGATTGGCTTCCTCGTCATGCGGCGGCACCCAATCGATCGCCCGCTCAAGTCGACTGCGGTCGCGCGTGAACTCCTGTTGCAGTTCGACGTCGTCGTGGTAAGTCATCACCGCAACCTCGTCGGCGGGCTTTAGCCGCGACAAAGCATCGGATGCCGCGCGTCTGACTTCCTGTCCAAACGGATCCAAACAACCGCCACGATCTATCAAGAGCAAAACAGACAACGGCAAATTGTCCTGACTGAAGTGCGTGATTGCTTGCTTCGTGCCGTCCTCTGAAACAAGAAAGTCCGACTGTTTCAGACTGCCAACAACTCGCGACGTTTTCTTCTGAAGCACGATCGCGTCGATCGTGACGAGGTCGACGTCGGTCTTGATGATGTCGGCGACTTTAGGATCGGCTGGTCCGACTGTTCGTGGACGATCCTGGGGTAGAGCGGGCGAGGAGAAGTATCCAATCGTTAATAGACAGAAAACTACGAGGACGAGGGAAACCTTTGAGCTAGTCGGGATGTATTTCATAAGCACCTCCTGAACGCTGACTTCTGCGACCGCTGGTTGTGCGGCAATGCGGGAGAGTACTTTTGCTACTCGGGGAGAGTGCTTAGGTTTGTGCGAGGAATAATAGACCTGTTTTCGTCTTTTGAGTAGGGGAAATTCTTATGTCATTCATTGAAGAAACCATCTGCCCTGGTTGCCGGGCCGGTCTCATGAGTTCGGCTCGGCGAACAGAGACAACTCGGAAATCGCAGGACAAACTGGCGACTGCGTGATGCGCAAACGAACCTGACTCGTGGTCACACTTTTTCCACGCACGAGCTTGCAGTTACCGATGCTTGTGCCGCGAGCAAATTCGCGCCACTGGTCACCTTCGCGGACGTCGACCGCGAACTCTTCCACTCTCTGACCGAGCGGCAGATACTCACGCACCCGCACGACGTTGAACGTCCGGTCACGAGGAAGCTGGACGACCAGCTCCGGCGTCTTTACCTGATCCTGCGTGGACCAATACGTATCGCGCCTGCCGTCGATTACGTTTCGCGGCGAAAATCTCACGTCACCTTTCGCGCGCGTGTTGCTTGCACTAACGTGAGCTCCTTTCGCGTAGTCAGTCGCAAACGTCGCCGTGAGGATGCGACGAAACTCGCGCAATGAATTCACGTCAGCGGCTGGAATCTGCCCGCGACGATCCGGCGCCAGGTTGAGCAGGAAAGAAGCTCCGCGACCTACGGATGAGTAGTAGAGATCGACCAGCGTCGCGGCGCTCTTTACTTTCGCGTCTTCATTTGCGTGATAAAACCAACCCGGTCTGATCGAAACATCGCATTCTGCGGGCACCCAGTGCGAACCCGGACGATCGCCGCGATTCAAACGAGCTTCGTCCGCTCTGCCCGGCGCGAAGTCGTCTTTGTTCAGCGTACTCCAGCAAGGATCGCCGGCGATGCCTCGCTCATTGCCGACCCACCGCACGTCTGGTCCAGCATCGCTGAAAAGACACGCGTCTGGTTGCAGCGTTCGTACAAGGTTCCACGTCGTGGGCCAATCGTAGTATGTGTCGCGATCGATGCGGCGCGTCTCACGAGCGCCGCCGTAGTAACCATCGCCGCCATTCGCGCCGTCGAGGAAGATCTCGAAGATAGGACCATACGAGGTCAGTAGCTCGCGCAATTGATCGCGGAAGTAGTTCAAGTACTCAGGCCGACCGTA
>DASTOZ010000751.1:0-2888 GCA_035762365.1 Pyrinomonadaceae bacterium
AACGATCAGGACGGGCCAGCGATGGGGTGTGCTATAGGACAGTCGCGTAAGAAAACAGGAAAACAACCGTATCCGCCGCACTCTTTCCGCCCTCTCGCACAGAATGGTAAAATCTTCTCACCGATGACGACCGCGGAGCCAATTTCAGAGGAGCAGGAAGTCTTCCTCAAACACATTCAGAAGAAGGGGCTCAAGCGCACCTCCCAGCGAGACCTGATTCTGGATGTTTTTCTACGCACCGAGGAACATCTCTCGAACGAAGATCTGTACCGGCTGGTGCAAAAAGAGGATCCGAGCGTCGGCCAGACCACTGTCTATCGCACGCTCAAACTCCTCACCGAAGCGGGACTCGCGCGCGAAGTGCGTTTCGGCGACGGACGCACGCATTACGAGCACAACTACAAACACCAGCATCACGATCACATGATCTGCTCCGAGTGCGGCAAGATCATCGAGTTCTTCTCAGCCGAGCTCGAAGCAATCCAGGACGCGATGGCCGCCAAACACCGGTTCCAGATCACGCAACACCTGCTGCGGATCATCGGCATCTGCGTCGACTGTCGCCGCGCCATGAAGCACAACGCACAGTCGCAGGCCTCGTGACGCCGCAACATAAGCCGAACACAATTAAAACCCCAAACAACTCCCTTTGCCTTTGTCTCAACTAAAGGTGTAATTTCACCGTCAGACAGCATTGCCAACATGGGGGATTTGCACATGAGTGTTTCGATCACGTTTGAACCTTCGGGACTGAGCGGAGTCGTTGCTGAGGGAACTTATCTCGTCGACGCCGCGCGACGCATGGGCGTCTCGTTGGGATTGGGCTGCACGGTCGGCAAAGGCGAGTGCCCGTCATGTCTCGTCTCCGTAAAAACTGGCGCGGGCTTGCTTTCCGCCCCAAGTGCCGCCGAATTGAAACAGCTCGACGACGAAGACCTGGCCCAGTCGCATCGTCTTGCCTGCCAGGTGAAGCTCCAGTTTCCCGGCGACGTGGTGGTGATGGTCAGCGCGCGCAAACCCAGCGGCGGCGCCACGCCACAAGAGACAGCGTCGGAACTGAAACGGGAGTTCGGTTCGCTGCCACTCAGCCAAAAGCTCGCCACGCTGGTACAACTCGAAGCAGTCACAATGTCGGAAGCGTTCGACGCCGCAATCGAGAAACCGCTTGCTTTCGGAGCGAAGACGATGGACGCGCTCCTCAGCAAGACCAGAGGCAAGAAGCCGCCATCACCTAAATGACCCACGGCAAGTCGCGCGATCATTCCCGGCGCATAACTATTCTCACTCGTGCGTGTAGTGCGCTTCTGCTTGTCTTCGCAGCATTGCTCTTCGCGGCTTGTCCGAAAAACCAGAAACCACCGCGTCAACCGCGCGTGGGTGTCTCAACCGGTTCGGATCCATCTCCCCGTCTCCCACCAATCCCGACCGCGTTCAACGGCGAACGCGCGCTGGACCACGTACGCAAGCAGATCGACTTCGGACCACGCCCACCCGGAACTCCGCAACTCGAAAAGACCCGTGCCTACATCGTCGAGCAATTGAAGTCTTACGGATTGACCGTCACGATCGACGAGTTCACGGCGAAAACACCGCACGGTGAAAAGAAGATGGCCAACATCAGCGCCGAACTTCCCGGTGAAACCAGGACCGCGATCCTGATCGCCAGTCATTACGACTCGAAGTTCTATAAAGACATGTACTTCGTCGGCGCGAACGATCCGGCTGCGTCCGTCGGAACGCTGATCGAGATCGGACGCGTGCTCGGCAGCTTGCGCGAAAAGCCGAGAGTCACCGTGAAGCTCGTCTTCTTCGATGGCGAAGAGGCTTTCTGCGAAGGCTGGGACGAGTGTAGCCAACCTGAAAATCCCGACAATACATACGGCAGCCGTCATTACGTCTCGCAGTTAACCGCGAACAACGAAGTGGAAAACACGTACGCGCTGATCCTGCTCGACATGATGGGTTACAAGAAACTCGAGCTCGGCCGCGATCCGCAGAGCAGTCGCTGGCTGCAGGACATCATCTGGGAAACGGGCCGCGAACTCGGTTACCGAAAAGTCTTCGTGGATCGCGAAGAGGGAGTCGGTGGCGACGATCACGAACCATTCATTGCGGCGGGAATAGCGGCGGTCGATATTATTCAACTCACGAGTTATCCGTACTGGCACAAGGCGGAAGATACGATCGATAAAATTTCAGCGCAGAGCATGAAGATCGTAGGCGACACGGTGTTGGCGAGTCTGCCGAAGATCGCGGCGCGTATTGAAAACACAAAAGGCACAAAAGAAGAGACACAAAAAGGCACAAAGCTTGAAAAGAAAAGGCACAAAGCTTGAAAACAGATGAAAAGAATCGCAGTAATCCCCGGTGACGGAATCGGCCCGGAAGTCGTGCGCGAAGCCGTTCGCGTCATCCACCATCTGCAACAAACGCGAGGACTCGAAGTAGAACTCGTCGACTTCGATTGGGGCGCAGACAAGTTCCTGCGCGAAGGTGTGACGTTGCCTGACGGCGCGCTCGAGATGCTGTCGACCGACTTCCACGCGATCCTCGCCGGCGCGTTTGGCGATCCACGGATCCCGACAAACAAACATGCGGAAGACATCCTGCTCGGCATGCGCCGCGGACTCGATCTCTACATCAATCTTCGCCCGGTGCGTTTGCTTCACGAACGACTGACGCCACTCATCAACCGCAAGACAAACGAGATCGATTTCGTCGTCTTTCGTGAAAATACCGAAGGCGCGTACTGCGCGGCCGGCGGGTTCCTGAAACACGGAACCGCCGACGAGATCGCGCTGCAGGACGAGATCAATACGCGACGCGGAGTCGAGCGCATCATCGTTGCCGCATTTGAGTACGCGCGCGCAAACAGCCGCACGCGCGTG
>DASTOZ010000752.1:0-11802 GCA_035762365.1 Pyrinomonadaceae bacterium
CCCGCTCAATGACGACGAGATCGCGATCCCGCCGCCGCCCGTCCATCGTCCTGTCACGCCCGCTCGCCGCGATAAAGACGATTCGATCGTTCTGCTGTAAGCCGACGTAGCGCTTGTGTGAGGTCAATGGGTTTTAATCAATCTTCACCTACAGCTACTTCGGGTTCGCCTTGGTTCGGAACCATGTGACCATCAGGCGTGATGATCGCTTTGTGATCTGGCGTGATGTGTTCGCCTTCGTCCGTCACTTCCTCGCCGCTCGGCATCGCCACCGGTAAATGATCGAGAAAACGTTCGGCATCGATCGCAGACATACATCCAGTGCCCGCCGCAGTCACGGCCTGTCGATAAACGGAGTCCTGCACGTCGCCGCAGGCAAAGACGCCGGGAATGTTCGTCGCGGTGGAATGGCCCGAAGTCTTGAGGTACCCGATCTCGTCCATGTCGATCCAGCCTTTGAACAGATCGGTGTTTGGTTTATGACCGATGGCAACAAACACACCCGAGCAGGCGAAGTCGTATTTCTCGTCAGTTTGCAGGTTACGCAGGCGGACGGCGTTGACGCCTTCTTCCGGGGTTCCCAGAATCTCCTCGACGGTCGTGTTCCAAATAAACTCGATCTTCTCGTTTCGAAATGCCTTCTCCTGCATGATCTTCGACGCGCGCAACTTGTCGCGCCGGTGGACGACGTAAACTTTCGACGCGTACCGCGTCAGAAAAGTCGCTTCCTCCATCGCGGTGTCGCCGCCGCCAATAACCACGATAATCTTGTTGCGAAAAGCAGGCAGTGGTCCATCGCAGGTGGCGCACGCCGAAACGCCGTTGCCTCCGAAGCCGTTCGGCACCTTCGCTTCGCCCGGAATTCCCAGCCACTTCGCCGACGCGCCCGTCGCGATGATCAGCGTTTCGGTCGAGATCGTCGGGCCTTCGGTATAGAGCTGAAACGGACGTTCGCTGAGGTCCACTTCCGTGATCCAGGTTTCCAAAAATTCCGTGCCGAAGCGTTCGGCCTGACGGCGAAACTCTTCCATCAATGCGGGACCATCGATGCCGTTCGCGAACCCGGGATAGTTTTCGACGTCAGTGGTGATCATCAACTGGCCGCCCGGCGTCGTCTGTTTTTCAGCGTCGGCGGGTGCATCGATCAGCAATGGTTTCAGGCTCGCACGCGCAGCATAAATCGCAGCGGTAAGGCCGGCCGGACCCGATCCGATAATCACGACGTCTTTTTTAATTGTTTCGTTATCCATAGGCTTTTGAATAAATCCGTGGTTTTCAAACGGTAGAGCGTATAGTATAACTACCGACAATGAGGTAGTCGAACCTGATGGCTTCCATAGAAACCATTGCCGTGATCGGCGCCGGCACCATGGGCCACGGGATCGCTCAGGTTGCTGCCCTTAACGGATTTAGGGTCCTGCTTTGCGACGCATATCGCGACGCGCTCGTGCGAGGCGTTGAGTCGATCGAGAAGAACCTGGCCAAGGGAATCTCGCTCGGGAAACTGAGCGAAGCCGATCGTGACCGGACCTTGCAGCACATTCGCGGCACCACCAGGATCGAGGAGTGTGGCGAGGCGGATCTGATCGTCGAGGCTGTGCTGGAGAAGTTGGACCTCAAGCGCGAGATCCTGCGGCAGCTCGAATCGCAAACGGATCGCTCGTTTGTTTTTGCCAGTAACACTTCGTCGCTGTCGATTAGTGAAATCGCGCGGTCTGCGAAACGTCCCGAAGCAGTTGTCGGCATGCACTTTTTCAATCCGGTCCATATCATGCGACTGGTTGAGATCGTGGTAGGAGACAAGACCAGCGACGAAACAGTAGAAGCGGTCACTGCTGTTGGCAAGCGGATGCGAAAACAGCCGATCGTGGTGAAGGATTTTCCGGGGTTTGCGTCGAGCCGGTTGGGTGTGGCGCTGGGCCTCGAGGCGATGCGGATGGTCGAGCAGGGCGTCGCGAGTGCCCGCGACATTGATACCGCGATGGAACTCGGTTACAACCATCCGATGGGACCATTGAAGTTGACCGACCTCGTCGGCCTTGACGTGCGCCTGAGCATCGCCGAGTACCTGCATCGCGAACTGGGTTCCGAGACGTTTCGCCCTCCTGAGCTGTTGCGGCGGATGGTGAGCGAGGGGAAACTGGGTAAGAAAACCGGTCAGGGCTTTTACGATTGGAGTAAGGAGAACGAAGATTTGCGCCGGGCGCAGTCTTCCTGACATCATCCCCAGTGTTGTCGAACATGAGCACGCCTTACAACAATGAAGAGCGACGATTTGCGTTGCGCATGTCGTTGCGTTTGCCAATTGTGGTTTCGGGACGCACGGCCGATGGTTCTGCCTGGAGCGAACCTACCGAGACCGACGACATCTCGACCTCCGGCGCGCTTTTCCATTTGAACCAGAAGGTGACTCGCGGCGATCGCTTGTACCTGCGTGCGCACCGGCCCGATGGTGCGCCGATCGAAGTCACGGCTGTGGTGGTGCGAGTTGCGCCCGCGATCTATGGCACCGCGCGCGTCGGCGTGCAGATAGCCGAACCAGCCGAAAACTGGTTGCGACTGTTTGTCTCGTGGGTTGCTGACGAACAGCCTGCGACAGATCCGGCCGTCGATCCAGAGGCCCCTTCCGAATAGCCTCATTCCTTTTCAGCAAATTCGACGAGTTTCTTGAGCGTGGACCACTGGCGTGTGGTCGCGGTAACGCCGAGTTGTTTCTCGACGAAGTTGTTGGGGAAGCCGAACCATCCGGTTTTCTTACGGCGCGCGACAACGAATGCCGCGCGATCGCGGATCGCGATGAGTTCGAGTTTGTCGGTAATTGATGCGAGTGGGAGCTTCGTTTTCTTCGTAGGTTCGTCAAACAGGAAGACGACACACAACATTACATCCCGAGTTGCGAGCTGTTTGAAGGGATCCTGTTTCGCAATTTGTGCCAATTCATCTACTGTGAACACGATTGCGGTTCGATCCGTGTTCAGCAGTTTCCGGATCTTCGCGAGCGGTTTCTTTGACTTACTTTCGAATACAACATTGCCCGCCTGCTGAAACGTTCTTACGTTCTTCATCCCCACCGCTTCGAACGCACTTCGCAAAGCATCCATCTTGATGAGATTGTTCCCGCCGACGTTGATCTTGCGCAGCAGCGCGACGTACCTGGTCATGGCCCACGATCGCCCCAGACTATCCTATGGAACAGCTCGTCCATTTCGGTGGGTGACTCGCGCATCCCGCGATCGATCCACCACGTCATAAGCGACAACAGTGCGCCAGCGTGAGCGACCGCGACCGCCGCTCGCTCGCTGTGTGGGATGGACTGCCCACGCGGAACTTCCGAAAGACGCCGTTCGATGCCGCGCGCGAAATTACCGCGCGCGAGCTCCATGTTCTCCTGCATCTTTCCGGACGACAACAACGCGTTCACAAACTGCCGCGCCTCGGCAATGTGACTGAAAAACTCCTTCACCGGAAACACGCGATCCGATTTGTCACCCAACGCCGAGAGCCCCATCGACACTCGCTCATAAAAATCATCCACGTCGCTCATCAACAGATCATCCTTATCGCTGTAGTGCGAGTAGAAAGTCGAACGGCCGACATGCGCGCGGTCCAGAACGTCCTGCACGGTGATCGTCTCGAACGCCTTCTCCTGCATCAGCGCAACCAGCGCATCGCCGAGCGCGTCGCGCGTTCGCCGCACACGAGCGTCGGTCTTCTTATTCGAATCGGTAAGATGCAGATGATCGTTTCCGGACATTGAGTGCCTCTTTGTTCGATTACGTCGAAACAAGCTGGACACGCGTCGAGCGAGCTACTTAGAGTACGCGTCCTATGATCTCTTTACACCAGGTAAGCAAAAAATACGAAACGCCGGCAGGGGTTTTTTCGGCGCTCGACAACATCGACCTCGAGATCGGCGCGGGCGAGTTTGTCGGCGTCGTCGGCAAATCCGGCAGTGGAAAGTCGACGCTGCTGAACATGATCGCCGGAATCGATCGACCGTCGTCGGGCGCGGTGACTGTCGCGGGCACGCCGATACACGAGTTCAAGGAAAACAAGCTTGCCTCGTGGCGTGGCCGGAACGTCGGTTTCGTCTTTCAGTTCTTCCAGCTACTGCCAACGCTGACCGTGGCCGAAAACGTAATGATGCCGATGGATCTCGGCAAGACGTTTCCGCTGCGTGAACGCCGCAAACGCGCCGAAGCGCTGCTCGAACGCGTCGGTGTCGCGCGTCACGCTGACAAGCTGCCCGCGACGCTCTCGGGCGGCGAGCAGCAGCGGGTCGCTATCGCGCGAGCGCTCGCGAACGAGCCTCCGCTGGTGCTGGCCGATGAACCAACAGGCAATCTAGACACGTCAACCGCCGCCGACATTCTCAACCTGTTTCGCAATATGGCCACGCAGGGCACGACGGTCGTCATCGCCACTCACGAAGCGGACATCGCGCGCGTGATCGATCGCCGCGTCGAGATCTCCGACGGAACACTCGTGAAATGACCACGCTTTGGAAGAAAGCCATCCGCGACTTCTGGACCGAACGCGCCCGCACCGCGCTTGTCGTTCTCGCCATCGCGCTGGGCATCTCGGCGTTTGCATCGGTCCTTTCTTCGTACGCAATCCTGACGCGCGAGCTCGATCGTGGTTATCTCAACACCAATCCGGCGTCCGCCGTGTTGCGCGTGGATCGGATCGACGACGAACTCGTTAACGCGATTCTGCAAAACCCGGAAGTGAGCGACGCCGAGCCGCGCCGCACCGTCACGGGACAGATCAAAGCCGGCCCAATCCAATGGCGCAACCTCACGCTCTTCGTCGTGAAGGACTACGCCGACATTCGCGTCAGCAAACTCGAACGCGAAGAAGGCGCGTGGCCGCCCGCAACCGGAGAGATTCTGATCGAGCGCGATGCATTTCAAGTCGCGAAGGCGAAGATCGGCGACCGCGTCACGGTGAAGACGGTCAACGGCAAGGAGCAGCAACTACTCGTTAGCGGCAGCGTTCACGACGTGGCCCAGGCACAGGCGCGCATGGAGAACATCGTCTACGGCTACATCAATCTCGCGACGCTGGCCCAACTCGGCGCGGAGCCTTACCTCGATCGGTTGAACATCCTCGTCAGAAACAACCGGTTCGACAGCGCGCACATCGAGCGAGTCGCGGGCGAAGTCAAAAGGCTGATCGAGAGCCGCGGACGACAGGTCAGCCACGTCGAGATCCCGCGCCCGGGTAAGCACCCGCATTCGGATCTCACGGGAATACTGCTGTTGGCGATGTCGAGCTTCGGATTATTCGTGCTGCTGTTGAGCGGCATTCTCGTCGTGAATTTGTTGACAGCGTTGATGGCGTCGCAAGTGCGACAGATCGGCGTGATGAAAGCGATTGGCGGCACGCGCTGGCAGATCGCGCGGGTCTATTTTGGTCAGGCGCTGTTTCTGGGGCTGGCGGCAGTGGTGGTTTCGATTCCGCTCGGCGTGATCGGGAGCCGCGCGTTGTGTGACTACATGCGCACGTTTCTGAACTTCGACGTCAACAACTACGCCGTGCCCGCGTGGGTCTACCTGGCGGTTGCGATCGTCGGAATCGCAGCGCCGTTGATCGCCGCGGCGCATCCCGTTTGGCGAGGAACGGGTGTTCCGGTGCGTGTCGCGTTGACGGATTTTGGTCTTTCGCGAGCGACATTCGGCTCGAGTGCTTTCGATCGTTTGCTCGCGAGAATTGGTGGCACGTTCAGTCCGATCGTATTCGCGATGCGCAACGGTTTTCGCCGTCGTGGTCGACTGGCGTTGACGCTGCTGACGCTCGCCGCGGGTGGTCTCTTCTTTCTCGCGGCGCTGAACATTCGCGCGTCGATCATCAACACACTCGATCGGATGTTTGGCGCGCGAAAGTTTGATCTGACGGTGACGTTCGGCAGGCCGTACGAGTGGCAGCGGATTCAACGCGCGGTCGAAAACACGCAAGGGATCACTCACGCTGAAGGTTGGCTCTTCACCGACGGCCAACTGGCGCCGGAAACTGAATTCACGGTGACGGGGCTGCCGCTCGATACGAAACTCCTCGATCTCGAAATGCTGGAGGGCCGCTTTCTGCGGCCCGGTGATACGAATGCGCTCGTCATTAACAACAGATTGGCCGCAAGAACGCCGTCGATGCGCGTCGGCGAAACTGTCACGCTGAGGATCGGAACGACGCAGTCGAACTGGCGCATTGTCGGAGTTGCGAAAGAAGCGTACTCGCCGGCGATCGCGTACGTCCCGCTGGATTTCGTCCAGCAACAGCAGCCGGGGATGACCAACAGCCTCCGACTCTCGCTGGCCCAAAACGATTTCGACTCGATCGCGATCGTTAAAGAGAAGCTCGATCGAAATCTGGAACAACAGGGCGTGCGTACGCGTGGGAGTGCGAGCAAAGCCGAGACGCGATTCGGATTCGACCAGCACATGTTGATGATCTACATTTTTTTGATTGTGATGTCCGCAATTGTCGGCAGCGTCGGCGCGCTTGGTCTGATGACGACGATGAGTCTGAACGTGCTCGAGCGACGGCGCGAAATGGGTATCTTGCGCGCGATGGGCGCGACGCCTCGCATGGTTTGGATGATCGTCGTTGTCGAGGGACTGGTAATTGGAATCGTGAGTTGGACGATCGCGGCCGTGCTGGCGTGGCCGGTGAGTAAAGTGCTCGGCAACGCATTGGTCCGGGCCATGCTTCACGGCGGACTCGACTTCGTTTTTGAACCGAAGGGACTCTTGATCTGGCTCATCGTTTCGATTAGCGTGAGCGCGGCAGGCAGTTTTCTGCCTGCATGGAAAGCATCGCGAACCACGGTCCGGGAAGCATTAGCGTATGAATAAGCGAACGCCCTTCTTAAGCCTCTTACTCCTAATCAGCGTCATCAGCACGAGCAGCGTTCCGTTGCCGAGTGCCGCGATGCGTCTCGCCGCGCCCGGAGTCTTTGGCATGGGCCAGGCGCCGGCGAAGGCGACGAGCAGCGTTGTCGCGACGATCCCGTTCGAGCTCAACAACAAGCACATCATGCTGAAGGGCAAGGTCAACGGGAAGCCGATCACGTTTGTCCTCGACACCGGCGATCAGGTCGCCATCGTCGATCTCGATCTCGCAAGACGAATGAACCTGGACCTCAGCGGTGAAGTTCGGGTCGGCGGGGCGGGGGCGTCGATCTCGACCGGCTCCTTGGTCAAAAACGCGCAGTTTACGATTGATGGCCTGGAAGGTTTTTCTCAACCCGTGCGGATGGCGCTGCCTCTCGGCAGAACGCTGTCGCCGCGTGCGGGCCGCGACTTCGAGGGCATCATTGGACAGGAGTTTATTCAGCAGTTCGTCGTCGAGATCGACTACCTGGGCCAAACGCTGAAGCTGCACGACACGAACACGTTCGCTTACAGCGGTCCCGGCGAGAGTGTTCCGATCCGGTTGGTTAATGGGCATCCGATCGTTGAAGCGGAAGTGACGCCGGTTGGGGCGGCCGCGCCGCTCAAGGGCAAGTTTGTATTCGACATCGGCGCCGGGCTGGCGCTTGCGCTTTACAGTCCGTTCGTCGCCGCGAATGGTCTGCTTGGTCCGGATGCGAAGACGATCAGATCGTTGGGAGGCGCGGGCGCTGGTGGCGAGACTAGCGGCCGGCTTGGGCGCGTTACCGAGTTGAAGTTTGGCAATTACGCGATAAAGAGTCCGATAACGCTGTTCTCGACGGACAAGGCAGGAGCTTTTGCGACTGACCAGTTAGCGGGAAATATCGGCGCGCGCGTCGCGAGCAAGTTTCGACTGTTTCTGGATTACCAACGCAAACGCATCATCTTCGAGCCGAATTCGACCTTTGCGGCGCCTTACGATCAGTCGCAGGCGGGTATGAGTGTGATCGCTGAAGGCGGGGATTATCGCGTGTTCCGCATCAGGGCCGTGCTCGAGAACTCGCCGGCATCGGAAGCGGGACTGCAAAAGGACGACATCATCACGACGGTCAACAATCAATCCGCCGCGGAGCTGACGCTTTCGACCTTGAATGAACTGTTCGAGCGTCCCGTACCGTACAAGCTGACGATCCGGCGCGGCGAGCAGACGCTGCACGTGACGCTGACGCCGCGAAGTTTGGTGTAACGAAATCATGTGCGATCCGCCGGAGGCCGTCGGAGGTCGATTAGATTCTTGTCTATGTGAGATTCGCCGGAGAGCGATGAGAGATCGACACGAATGGTCGATATTCTTTTCTAACTAACCGGTGCGGTTCAGGATGAAGTTGACAATCTCTCGCAGCACGGTCGTTGAGCGATCGATGCGATCGAGTGCGTCGCACGCGGCGCGGTGAGCGTTTGCGGCGGATCGGCGTGTTTCCTCCAATCCATACAAAGCTGGATACGTTGCTTTGCGTGATTGCGCGTCCTTGCCCGGCGTCTTGCCGATGTCTTCGGCGCTCGCAGTCACATCGAGCAGATCGTCTGTGATCTGAAATAGCAGACCCAGATGCGAACCGTATGCGGTAATAGCGTCGAGTTCGGCTTCAGTCGCTTTTCCGATGATCGCACCGCATCGAGCAGCGGCGACGATCAGCGCGCCGGTCTTGTGACGATGAATGTCTTCGAGTTCGCGAGCGTTTACCTGGCGCGCTTCGGCTTCCATGTCGAGCGCCTGGCCCGCGACCATACCTTCCGGCGTTCCCGACGCGCGCGAGAGCTCCGAGATCAGCGCGACGCGTGTGGCGAGATCGAGCTGGTCGTCTTCGGCGATTGTGCGAAACGCGAGCGTCTGAAGTGCGTCACCCGCGAGGATCGCGGTCGCTTCGCCGAAACGTACGTGACACGTGGGCCGTCCGCGACGCAGATCGTCGTCATCCATCGACGGCAGATCGTCGTGAATCAGCGAGTAAGTGTGGATCATTTCAAACGCACACGCCGTTTTTATTAGCGCTGTGACTGCCGCGCCGAAAGCGTTGCCGGTGGCGAGCAGCAGTGCGGGACGAAAGCGTTTGCCGCCTGCGAACATGCTCCAGCGAATTGCCTGATGGACTTTCTCAGGCGCGGCGCCGGATGCAGGCAGCAGATTGTTGAGTTCGACTTCGACGAGGGTGTTTTGGAACACGAGTTTAGGAGTTGTTATCGGCGTCGTTTTCAGTGGGCTCGGTGAATGTGCTTACAACTGGTCGTCCCTGGTTGTCGCGCAACAGGATCTCGATGCGTCGTTCGGCCTGGCTCAAACGTTCCTGACACTCGCGCGAAAGACGTATGCCTTGTTCAAACAGCTCGAGGCTTTTCTCGAGCGGCAAGTCACCGCTTTCGAGTTGCCGGACGATCTGTTCCAGCGCTTCCAGCGAGGCTTCAAACGTCCGGCTCTGTTCCTGCGCGTTGCTCATGTGGCGTTCCTAAGAATTTCCTTTACATGTGTCTCGCGCAAGCGCCAGCTTAGCGTCTACGCGTGCGCTTGCTCGGTTTGACCAGTGGAAGCTTCGACTCGAGCTGCCCGACAGCAGGCAACTGCGGCATAACTCGATCGACGATGCGTTGGACCACGACGTCGTCTTTGAAATCGGTGACTCTCCAACCATCGTCGGCTCGCTTCATCACGATCTCAAACCGCCGATCGTTCAGCAACCCCGTCGCCCGCGCAGTATCGCCTTCAGTAGTGATCGTCATCAACGAAGGCACAGCGAGCAGCAGCAGTATGAACGGCTGCGGCTTCGACTTCGACGCAAACGCCTGGATCTCCTTCGCGACTTCGTCGTGAATCGCAGGTTTGATCTCCTGCAACACCGACGGCATCGTGCTGTCGATCTGTTGCTTGACGGTCGTGCTCAACGCCAGACCATAACGCGCGGCAGCTTTCTCACTCACGCGCCCGACCATATTTTTCGCGATCTCATCGTCGTCGAGCCGTTTCTGAAACTCCGCGACGTCGCCGCGTTGCGCCGCATCGATCATCAGCGACAACGCATACGTCGGCGTCGATTGATAATGCCGCCAAACGAAAAACCCGGCGATTGCGACGACGCCGATCACAACGAGCGCGAGCACAAACAGCACGCCGAGCACCTTGGGCCACCGGCGAGATTTCTTCGCCCGCCCCGACGCAGCGCGCCCGGCGCTTTCAGCCGACGCCGGACTCCCTGCGGAGACCGGTGCATCCAGGTCGATGACAATGCGCTTCCGGCTCATTGCTCTTGCTCTGTCGTTACGACACGAGTGTTCAGTTTACCCCTGGCGAGACGCACGCTAACTTCATCACCCACGTTCACCGACGCCGCGTCGCGCACGAGCTTTCCCGACGCATCCTGCGCTATCGCATAGCCTCGTTGCAACACGCCGAGCGGCGATAACGCATCCAGCGAAGCGGCGGCCAGCGCCAAACGCTCTCGTCCGAGCTGAATCTTTTCATCCATCGACGCATCACACGCCGACGATGCCGCCTCGTACCGACGCCGCGCCCTCGTCAATCGCGACTTCACCTCGTCAAACGCATGCGACAGCGCCTGCTCCTGCACACGAGCGCGAAGATTCACTACCTGGTATCGCGTGAGACGGACGAGTTGCCGGCCGAGATTGTCGAGCGCGGAACAGATCTGGTCCTCGCGCGCGGCGACGATCTCCGCCGCGGCGGACGGTGTCGGCGCACGAAAATCGGCGACAAAATCGGCAATCGTGAAGTCTGTCTCATGGCCCACCGCCGAGATGACAGGAATCGTCGACTTCCGAATCGCGCGCGCGACTTCTTCCTGATTGAACGCCCACAGATCTTCGGTTGAACCTCCGCCACGTCCGACAATCAACACGTCGACGAGATCGCCGCTGCGTCCTTCGGCCAACGCCCGTTCGTGATACTGATTGATGAACCGGATCGCGCGAGCAATGTCTGGTCCAGCCAGATCGCCCTGCACGCGCGCCGGTGAAAACAGCACATGGACCGTCCGCGTGCGACGCGAAATGACGTTGAGAATGTCGCGAATGGCAGCGCCGGTCGGCGACGTAACAATGCCAACGCGACGCGGAAACACAGGCAGCGGTCGCTTCAGCTCTTTCGCAAACAGCCCTTCGGCCTTCAGCCGATCGCGCATCTGTTCGAACGCGATTTGCAGCGCGCCCGCGCCGACTGGATCCAGCGCGTCGACGACCAACTCGTATTCGCCACGCGGCGCGTAGATCGAAAGTCTTCCACGCGCACGCACGTGCAGACCGTCCGTCGGTCGAAAACGAATGCGTGTGTTTGTCGAGCGAAAGCACTTCGCGCGCAACTGCGCGTTTTGATCTTTGAGCGTGAAGTACCAGTGGCCTGACGAGTGCGCTTTGAAATTCGAGATCTCACCTTCAACCCACACCGACGCAAAGCGCGATTCGAGCGCGATGCGGATCGAGTTTGTCAGTTGGGAGACAGTTAGCGGCTTGCGTTCAGTTTCGTCGAAGAGTGCATTGAAGAGGGGTTGATTAGCCACGGCTGATACTAATGCTAATACCTTCGGTAAGCCAGGACTGGTTTTGCTTTTCGTATTTCAGGATCGACGACTTCGAGTTGAAGCTTGGCGCGATCTTTCGCGGCGCCACCGCAATAGCCGACGACGTAGCGCGATCGCAAGTGCCTTGCGACGTCGCGCAACCCAGACTCCAACTTCTCTTTCATGTTACGGGGAAACACGGCGACGCCGCCGGTTTGCTCAGACAACTTTTTCAGAGGCTCTTCACGGACATCAATGAAATCCGAATCAGCTACTCCGATCGCGAACACCGCCACATCATTCTTGATCACGTTTCTAATGACGGGATCTAATTTGCTCGAGCTCGTCGTGTCGTTTCCGTCGGTAAA
>DASTOZ010000753.1:0-4484 GCA_035762365.1 Pyrinomonadaceae bacterium
TTCGAGCAGTCCGGACGTCGTCCGATCGCCGGACGCAAGCGCGATCGTCGCTTCGGGAAGCGAGGTGCCGGAGTTGTCGGTGATCATCGTGGCGCCCATACCGGAGTTATAGGTGCCGTCGTCGAAGATGATCTCCGTTTCGCCGATCTGAATCCGCCCGCCAGCCCTCAGATGAATGACGCCCTCGACCGTCGCGCCGTTGTAAAGAGTGCCGTTGGCCGAACCAAGATCCTGCAACACATACTCGTCGCCCTCGCGTCGCACTTCCGCGTGCACGCGCGAGGCGAACGGGTCCGGAATACAGAGATCGTTCCTGGCCGAGCGGCCGATGGTGATACGTAGACGGCCCAACGGAAAATGGTCGGGGGTGCGGTCGGGGTACTTAACTATGAGCTCTGTCATTGTTCAGCAGATCACGGCGCGCAGGCGCGCGGCGGCACAACGAAGCATCAAGAAACCTACAGAGAACCTTCACGAACTACGATGGTGCCGGCAATCATATCGTGCAAACCCCTGCCGTGCACGGACACAGCCGCCATCAAAAAACCTAATCCTAATAGCGCAAAAGAGACCGGATAACCCACAAAGTGACGCAGAAAAGCGCGACCGATCCCGAGTTCTCCGCCGTCGTTTTTCTCGATTCGCAAACCGGTGGCCCATTTCCCGAGCGTTACGCCAAACAGACCCGGCAGCAGTCCCAGGTTCAGCACGGCGAGCGCGATGGTCATCAGAATGCCCGCAGTCTCGGCGGAACTTCCCGCCGCACGCGCCCCGCCACCAAGCATTCGCGCGATCAGCGTGCTCATGACAAGCAACGCAACCAGCACGATGTAATCGATCAGGATAGCGCCGCAGCGAAGTGGAAACGGCGCTCGAAGCCTTTTACCAGCTTGTCTGGCGGCACGACTTCGTGATTGCGAGTGGGGCAAACCCTGGGCAGCAGTCATCGTTCAGAACTTAAAACTTTGGACTTTGGTCTTTGGTCTTAGGTCTTGGAGAACCTTTAAGGCCCAAGACCCAAGACCAAAGACCAACGTTAACCGACTAAAAAGTGCAGCGTCGTCTCGCCGACGCGCAATTTGTCTCCGCTATCTAATACGCGTGGTTGACGCGGCGCAAGTCTCACCGAATCGTTGATTACCGTGCCGTTCACCGATCCCAGATCCTCGACGAGATACGTCTCACCCTCGATCCAGATACGCGCATGACGCCGCGACACTTTCGTTTCCGGATCAAACCGCGAGAGGTCGATCTCGGGAAAGATGTTTGAATGCGGGTCGGTTCGTCCAAGCAGATTGCTCTCTTTCTGCAGGATGAACGACGCGTCGAGTTCCGTGGTTCCCGTCACTACCAGCTTCGCCGTAGGTCGCGCAGTGTGCAACATCGCACTCTGGCCAACCGGCACCAACGGCTGTCGCGCGCCGCAATGCGCGCAGAAAACGTCGTCCGCAGCGATGCGGCCACCGCAAAAACCGCAGTAGACCGTCGCAACCTGAACCGTTTCGCCGCCGAGCACCGGCGCAGGCATGCCGTAACTTACCTGCCCGTTCATCAGTTTTTCGAGATGGACCGCGAGCGCGTTTCGCAACTCACCCGCCGAACGGAAACGATCCTCCAGCCGGTACTCGACGCAGCGCATCAGCAGTTGCTCCATCTCCGTCGAGATCGAAGGCGCAATCTGACGCGGCCTCGGGTTTTTCGAGAAGTCGAAGATCAAAAGCGGATTGTCCTGCGGATCCGATCCGGTCAGCAGGTGAAACATCGTCGCGCCGAGACTGTAGACATCCGACGCCGGTTGAACGCGTCCGCTAAATAACTCCGGTGGCGCATAGCCCATCGTGCCGACCGCCGTAACGCCCTTCTCCTGTTGCGTGACCCAGCGCGCGATACCGAAGTCGATCAGCATCACGCGACCGGTATTGCCGTCGATCATCAAGTTCGCGGGTTTGAGGTCGCGATAGATGATCGGCTTGGGACGCGAGTGGAGATAGTCGAGCACGTCGGCGACTTGCATTCCCCAATCGGTAACGGTCTTCTCGTCGAGGCGTCCACCAATTGCCGCACGCATGCGCGACGCGAGGTCGCCGCCCGAGATGTACTTCATCACGAGGTAGAAACGGCTGCGCTCCGAATCGTAGAAATAGTCGTAGATGGTCGGAATCGACGGGTGTTCGAGCGACGTCAGCAGCAGCGACTCGCGTTTGAAGTCGCCGATCGCTTTTTCGTGCTGCGTCGGATCGAGATGCGACTCGATCATCTCTTTCACTGCGCGCGGCGCGTCGCCGAGGTTGCGGTCCTTCGCGAGATAAACGGCGCCCATACCGCCGCCGCCAATCCGGCGCACGATCTCATAGCGGCCGTTCAAAACGGTGTTCGATGCGAGTTGTTTGACTGCCGGTGCGTGTCCGCCCGTGGTGCCGCGGTGATGTGACGTTTCGCCAGGTGCGGCAAGGTTATTGTCGGTGTACGAGCCGCCGAGCGACGCTGAAGAGATCGGCTTGTGCTCTTTTTCAACTGCTTCTGCAACCGCTGCTGCTGATTCATGAAAACTGTCAGACTTCGCCGCTGCGTGGTCTTCCTCCACGAGCTCTTCATCGGCGAACGAGGTTTGACTTGTTTCCGAAGCGGGCGTTTCGCGTGTTTCTGCGTCTTCGAACGTCGTCGCCAACTGGGCAGACGTCATCTGTGGCGCCTCGATCTCGTCGCCGAGAGTCGCGGCCATGGTCCTGAGTTCTGGAGAATTTGGAGTTAGCTGGGCGCCGCAATTACCGCAGAAGTGTTCACCGGGGGAGTAGCGGGCACCGCATGCACTACACTCAGCCATCTTGGGTTGACATCTATTTCACGATGTGGAAACGCAGAAACGTTTTGCCGACGATGATCTCATCGCCATCGCACAACGCCTGACGCTGGCCTGGGGGCAATCTCTTGCCGCGATTGATGAACGTGCCGTTGGTTGAGCCGAGATCCTCGAGAAAATATTGCCCGTTGCTCAAGGTGATGCGCGCGTGACGGCGAGAGACTTTGGCTTCCGGATCGTCCGTGTCGAGATCGACGTCCGGGAAAATGCCGCCATCGGCGTCCCACCTTCCGATCTGAGCTTCGACTTCGCTCAACATAAACTGCTTGCCGCTCGATCGACCGCGTTCGATGACTAACCTGGCGTGTGGTTTCGCTCCGCCGCGGATTGAGGAGAAACTCAATCCCGCCGAAACGTGGCCTGAGCCACCGGCGAGCTCCGGATGCGCGTTGGGTGCTGGTGCATGCGACCCGTTCTGGCCCGGCTGCTGTCCGTAAACCGTATTTCTACCACTTGGACGGCCATTTGGTCTCAAAGGCGCACCACACTCGTCGCAGTACTGCGATCCGTCCAAGTTTTCTGTTTTGCACCTGTCGCAGGTAATCATCTGTTACCCCAAAAGCAACACATTCTAGCGCGAAAGCTGTTCAATGCGCCAACATCTCGACCTTTGATGAGTGTCTCCAATTGAGGGCTTCTCTGCGGCCTCTGCGTATGCTCGGCGTCTCTGCGTTGAAAAAGCCATTTAACGCAGAGTACGCCGAGGACACGCAAAGTTACAGCAGGGGATTGCAGATTTAATGGACGCAACTGTTAAGACCAGGCCCATTTGAAACGTCCTAATTAGTTGCGAACCTTTTCACGGGAATTGGTGTCTAAGAACGGGCCCCTCGGTTGCTCTTAAATGAAACAGTTTGATAAGTTTTCACGTAGAAGCTACCGGTTTGGCGCAGGCGGTCCCGATTAGAGCCAACACTCCGTTTTCATTCAACTGTTTTTACCCCGATTCGAAGGAACTTAAGATGGCATTGAGTCGCAAAAAGAAGATAATTATCGGCGTGGTTGTTGTGGTCGTCGTGGCTGTAGTCGTTGTCGTCAGCGTTATCGCAACCCGGAGAGAAGAACCTGAAGTAATCACGATCAAGGTCACTCCGCGGCCCGAATTGAAACAAACCGTAACCGCGTCCGGTGAGGTCCGTCCCATTCGTTACATCAAGCTGACGAGCGAGGTCCCGGGACGAATCGAAGAGATCTACGTGACTGCCGGTGATCTGGTAACCAAAGGCAAGCCGCTGGTCCGTATCGATCCAACGGAGCTACAGTCGAGCCAGGAGGCCCAGTGGGCCGCGACTCAAGCGTCGTTGAACGATGTGCAGAATGCCCGCAACGCAGTGAACTCCGCACAGCAGGGGTTAATCGTCGCAGAAGCTTCCGTTGCCGCTGCAAGACAGCAGGCAGTGGCTCTCCAGACCAACGTAGACAAGGCCCAGGTCGCACTGAACACCGCGCAACGTGAGCTGAAGCGTTACACCGAGCTAATCGAAGCCGGTGTCTCGTCCAGATTCGAATACGACCGCGCCCGCGACGATTACGAGACGGCCAAGATCTCGCTCGCAACCGCGAGGGCCAATCTCGAAGCACAAAACATCGCGGTGAAAGAAGCGACCGAGCGCGCCAATCAGCA
>DASTOZ010000754.1:0-4358 GCA_035762365.1 Pyrinomonadaceae bacterium
GGCGTTGGCGAAGTGTGTTGACGAGATGATTGCGGCGGGCCGACAGGTGCGCGAAATCATACTGACGCACCATCATCCGGATCATGTCGCCGGCGTGAACCCGTTGAAGTCGCACCTCGGCGGAAACGTTTCAGTCGCGGCGCATCGCGAGACCGCGAACATTCTGAAAGACGTTCACGTCGACCGTTTTATCGAAGACAACGAGATCATCTCGCTCGACGGTGAACCGCAGCTTCAGTTGCAAGCGATGCACACGCCTGGTCACGCGCCTGGTCATCTTTGTTTTCACGACGCACGGCGCGGCGTGCTGATCACGGGCGACAACATCGTCGGCTTCGGATCCGTGCTCATCGATCCGGCTGATGGAAACATGCGCGAGTATCTGAACTCGCTTGAGCGAATGCGTTCGTTGCCCAACTTGTCCGTGTTATTCGGTGGTCATGGGCCCGCGGTTGCCGCGCCTTATCAAAAGATCGATCAGTACATCTCGCATCGTCTCGAGCGCGAGCAAAACATCCTGGAAGCGGTGCGAAAAGGAATCACGAATCCAAAAGAAATCGTCGCCCAGGTCTATACCGATGTGTCCCCCAAAGCGTACCCAATGGCCGAAAGAGCCGTGCTCGCACACCTCCTGAAGCTGCGCGAAGACGGCAAGGTTAGTTAGAATCTCTTTCACACATGGATTATCCAAGGAACCTTCGCGAACTTCGTGCGAGCAGGTATCAAACCCTCTCGGTCAAAGACGAACTGCGCCTGAACCTGATTCGAAAGCTGCGGGCGGGACATAAGCTTTTTCCGGGCATTGTCGGCTACGACGACACGGTCATCCCGCAGCTCGTCAACGCGATACTCTCGCGCCACAACATCATCCTGCTCGGACTGCGTGGTCAGGCAAAAAGCCGCATCATCCGTCAAATCACAGAGCTACTCGACGAGCGCATCCCGATCATTGCCGGATCGGAAGTCAACGACGATCCGTTTCGTCCGATCTCCGCGTACGGAAGGCGCATTCTGAATCAACAAGGCGAGATGACGCCGATCGACTGGATCGATCGCGATGCTCGTTTTGTCGAGAAGCTGGCGACCCCGGACGTCACAGTTGCCGACATCATCGGTGACGTCGATCCGATCAAAGCCGCCAAGGGCGGACACCTGTTGAGCGACGAGCTGACGATTCACTACGGTCTGCTGCCACGGGCAAACCGCGGAATCTTCGCGATCAACGAGCTGCCCGACCTCGCGGGAAAGATCCAGGTCGCGCTCTTCAACATCATGCAGGAGGGCGACGTCCAGATTAAGGGCTATCCGGTGCGCCTGCCGCTCGACGTGATGCTCATGTTTTCCGCGAACCCGGAAGACTACACCGCGCGCGGAAAGATCATCACGCCGCTCAAGGATCGCATCGGTTCCGAGATCACGACGCACTATCCGAAAGAATTGCCGCAGGCGATCGAGATTACGCGCCAGGAGGCGTGGACGGAGCGGTTCGAAGACAAGGGCCGGATCGTCGTGCCGGATTTCATTCGTGAGGTCGTCGAGCAGATCGCGTTCGAGGCCCGCGAAGACAATCACGTCGACAAGCATTCCGGCGTATCGCAACGGTTGCCGATCACGGTGATGGAATCGGTTGTTTCGAATGCCGAACGACGCTCGCTGCTGACTGGCGAGGAGCCGATCGTTCCGCGCATCGCGGACGTCTACGCGGCGATTCCGTCGATGACCGGAAAGATGGAGCTGGAGTACGAAGGTGAACAACTCGGCGCGAATCGCATCGCGCGCGATCTGATCAAACGCGCTGCCGGCGAGATCTTCGAAGGCTACTTCGTCGGCATCGACTTCGCGCGGACCGTGCAGTGGTTCGACGAAGGCAACAAACTGTTGCTCGCCGACACTGCCGCGGCGGCTGAGTGCGTCGGCTTGGTCGAACCTGTTCCCGAGTTGTTAGACACCGCGTTGATACCTTTTGAGTTCGACCGCACCGACAGCGCACAGCTCGTTGCTGCATGCGAGCTCGTGCTGGAAGGTTTGTATGCGCAGAACAAGATCAGTCGCAACGAAGAGGGCGGTTACACTGCCGTCACCAAAGCTCGAAAAGATCGCCGCGGCATGATCTACGACGACCTGACGGAGACGAGCAAATACAGTTAATGCCAGGCCTTCGGTCTTAGGTCTTAGGTCTTGGGCCTTTGGTTCGGCAGGAGGACAAAGGACTAAGCTCAAAGACCTAACCAAAGACCCAATGAAATGAAATTCACTCGTTATTCCAAGTTCAAGGGGTTCGACGTCTTCGGCATCAACCTGGGCGAGTTGATGGACAGCATGGCTGACGCCCTGCTCGATTCCGGCTACGACGAGAACTACTACTGGACGCGCGAACGCCGCCCTGCCGACACCTCACTCGACGCGCTGCGAAGCGCGCTCCTCCAGGCGCTGCTCGAAAAAGGCCTCGTTAGCGAACGCCAGATCCAGGAGATGCTCGCGGAGAACGAAGGCAAGTACAAAGGATCGCTTCTCGAAGAGCTGCTCAACGAACTGATCGAACGACTCGTCGAGGAAGGTTACCTGACCCTCCGCGATCAACCGCAACAGACGCCGCAGCAACAACGGGGCAACGGCGGAAACGGCGAGTTCTCCGAACCGCTGCCGCGCAACGTGCACTTCGAGATCACTGAGAAGGGCCTCGACTTTCTCGGTTACAAAACTCTGCGCAACCTGCTCGGCAGTTTCGGCAAGAGCGCCGCCGGACGTCACGACACCACGTATCTTTCCACCGGAGTCGAAGCCGCCGCCGCGAGCAAGCCATATGAGTTTGGCGACACGATCAATCTCGACGTCAACACGACGCTGCTCTCGGCGATTCAACGTGAGGGTCTGCAAGTGCCGTTGAATCTGGAGTACGGCGACTTGCACGTGCATCAGTGTGACTACCAATCCTCGTGCGCGACGGTCGTGATGCTCGACTGTTCGCACTCGATGATCCTCTACGGCGAGGACCGCTTCACGCCCGCGAAGAAAGTGGCGCTCGCGATGTCGCACTTGATCCGCACGCACTATCCCGGCGATTCGTTGAAGGTCGTGCTGTTTCACGACGCGGCTGAAGAGTTGCCGCTCGGCAAACTCGCGACGACGCAAGTCGGTCCGTATCACACCAACACCGCTGAAGGTCTACGACTCTCGCGGCGACTGCTGCAGGCGCAACGCAAAGAGATGAAGCAGATCGTGATGGTTACGGATGGCAAGCCGACCGCCTGCTTCGTCGGCGAGGAATCCTCGCGTTTCGCGGCGAGATACACAGAAGGACGCGCCCAAAAACAGGATCCAGGTTCCCATCCGAAGCGCCGTCTGTACAAGAACTCCATGGGCGGCGACCCGTTGGTCATGGCCGAGACGTTCAAAGAGGTACAGGCCTGCCGCAAAGCCGGTATAATGATCAACACTTTCATGCTGGCCAGCGATTACTATCTGGTCGATTTCGTGAAGCAGATGACGGCCATGACGAATGGCAAGGCTTACTTCGCGAGTCCGGGAAATCTTTCCCAATTTGTGTTAATTGATTTTCTCCGCAGACGCACCCGACGCGTTAGATAAACCCTTCAACACTGATTGAAAAATGCCCAACCGTACCCAGGGATGGCAGTTTCATCGATCACGCCAGCGTCGCGTTTTGCTGCCATATTTGATCCTCCTGCTAGGCCTGACTTTCACGGTCCTGGTCTATTACTACTTCGCCAAACTCACCTACGAGCAGGACCAGAGCCGTTTTCAAAAGTCGGTCCAGGAAATCGAAGACAGCATCAAGCTTCGAGTCCAAACTTCCGTGGCGCTTTTGCGCGCCGGTACCGGACTCTTCGCCGCGAGCACCTCGGTCGAGCGCAGCGAGTTCGATCGCTTCGTCCAGCAGATCGAGTTGTCGAAGAACTATCCCGGCATTTACGGAATCGGGTTCTCTCGCCGGTTCTCAGCAAAAGAGCTACCGGAGTTGGTAGCGACGATGAGGCGAACCGGGTTGTCCGATTTTCATGTGTGGCCCGCTTATCCTCGCGACGAATACCACGCCATCATGTATTTGCAGCCACAGAACCAGCGCAACAAGCTGGTTATGGGCTACGACATGTTTACGGATCCGGTCCGCCGCCAAGCGATGGAGAGGGCGCGTGATAAAGGAATGCCTGCGGCGTCCGGCCGCGTGGTTCTGATCCAGGAACGCAGCGAACCGAATAATCAGCAGGCCGGGTTCCTGATCTACGCGCCGGTCTACCGAGAGGATGCCGAAATTGCGACCGAAGCTGACCTGCGAAACGCACTCATCGGGTTCGTTTACAGCCCTTTCCGCGCGGACGATTTTCTCGAACCCGTCA
>DASTOZ010000755.1:0-2367 GCA_035762365.1 Pyrinomonadaceae bacterium
TAACAGCTTTCGTGGTTCTCGGCTTTGAGATCGTCGATCGCCTCGTAAAGCAGACCGGAATCCGCGAGTGCGGTGCCGATTCGACGCCGTTCGTCCGGCGAACCATCACGCAACGCATCGTTCACAAACGTCGCCGCTTGATCGGGATCGAGTTCGTACAGTTGCCTGACTGCTTTTTGACGCACTTCGGCAGACGGATCGTCCAGCGAGTGCGCGATCTGTTCAAAAGGACTGACAACTCTTGGTTTCTGTAGTCCATTGCGTCGCCGCGCCAACTCCTCCGCAGCTCGACGCAGAGTCGCTACATCTCGGCTCCAGCGTTCATCATCGGTCATCTTTCCTCAACGCTCGGGGTTCCAACTCAGGTCATCGCCCACGTGAGCCGCCAGCGTCAATGGCCCACCAGGCATAGGACCGGGCACAGAAAACTCAGGCTCACTTTCTGTCACGACCTCCGGGCTCGTTTCCACCGCCCGCGCTCGAAGCAAGTTGAACTTCGTCAAGACCAGACGACTTACACTTAATCCCAGACTGTTATCCAACACGCAGAGTTGTTCGGCGACGACGCGCTGCGACACACGCTCGAGCGCAGCTTCCAACTCGCGTCCCGCAGTCGCCGCATCGTCCGCGAGAATCATTTCGAAATCCTGACCGCCACTGACGCGCCGTCGCGAGTGGTTCTGCAACAACACGCCTGCTTCGCGATGAATGCGACCGGTGGCGACGATCACCAGGTGCGACGCCTCGGTCTCGATCTCGAGATCGATGGCCCAACGCGCAAACGCCGGCGTCAGATCGCCGTCGCGAGTCACCATCAGAAACGATTCGCCGCAGATGTTTGCCATCAACTGTCCGTAGCCGTTGCCTTCCGATGGTCCAACGGCGATCTCGCGCTCGGGCACGCCCATTTCGCGCAACAGGAAATGAAGCCGGCTGACGAGCCACGATCCGTCTTCCAACAACGACGAGGCGAGTTGAGTCGGCGCGATGACTTCTTCTACGTTTTCGTCGGCGACGGGCGCGCCACACTCGCTGCACGTCGCGTCGCTGACGGTGACGACGGCGAGCGCGTGCGGATTCGGAAGTCGAAACCGCGCGTGGCCGGTCTTGCGGCAACTGATCTGAACTTCGCGCTCCACCAGACCCGCGTCTTCGAGTCGCTGGATCGGGACGTTGTTCGACTCGGTGGCGCCGGTGAGCAGTTTGGCTGCGTAACCTTCCTGGTGCGCGTTACGTGCCGTGCGCAGAAAAACGCGCGCGCCTTCGTCTTCGAGTTTCGACGCGGCGAGGATGCGCTTGCTCATCGTTTCTTTGCGCAGGCTGGTGTAGAGCGAGTCGGCATCCTGGCGCTCGACGAACGTGCGGAAGCCTTGCGGCATCGACGCCTTTCCGAGTTCCCAATGTGGGAAGTCGCCGTTCTGATTCGCACTGAGAGACGCACGAATCTGCTCGCAAAAGGAGTCGAGCTTGCGAAAAGGTTCGGGCGTATCGGCCTGGTAGACGATACCGGCGCGAATGAACGACGTCGTCTCGTTTTCAAAGATGAGGAAAAGAATGTAGTCGTGAAAGCAGAAGAGGTCGCCGCGAACGTACGGCTCGGAGTCCTTCGTCTTGGCCGTCTGCGTCCACGCGGCGAGCGACGATTCAACCTCGGGCGCCTGATCGACATTCAAAAGCACGTCTTCGAAGCAACGAAGGCGCGTGGAACGGATCAGCGGCGTGAGTGCCAGTTCCTGCAGTTGTTGGAGCAAACGGATGCAGGCGGCGTCGCCTTCGACGGCGTAGTTCAGAGTCTTGCTTTCAAGAAAAAGCATGGAACGTTACCTTTCTTTAAGACACAAGAGGCACAAGAGTCACAAAAGGCACAAAAGATATAAAGACAAAGACAGGGCACAAAAGAGATAAAGGCAAAGACAGGGCTACCGCCTCCGCGCGGCGCCTTTTGTGGCTCTGTCTTGTGCCTTTTGTGGTTCATTCTTGCGGGCGAACGGTGATCGTGACGGTTTCACCGCCGTTTGTAGTGGGCGCAAAACGACGTTGCCGCGCGATGCGCAACGCCATTGCCTCGTAACTCTCCATGCCCGGTTTCGGGTTAGCGATCGACGCCTTCAGCACACGACCGTTTTCGATCTGCATAACGACCTTGACCGACTCCGATGTGGGTTTTGGATCCGTGTTCTCGGTGGTCTTTTTCTTCGACACAGATGGAACACGGGTCGGTTTTGCAATAGGCTCGGCAGGAGCCGGCGCGACCGCAACTTGTGTTGGCTGCGGAGCTGCGGCAACTACCGGAGTCGGATCTTCCTTCTTGAAGCCGCCAGTCACGGCGATCACCGTCGATAGACCAACGCCAACCAAAACAGCGGC
>DASTOZ010000756.1:0-3177 GCA_035762365.1 Pyrinomonadaceae bacterium
AACGACTCCGCAAGCAGCGATCGATTGAGGGCAATCAATGCCGCGCCTTGCGGATTGCTGACGGCCAGTTCCTCGGTCGCGTCGCTCAGGTCCGCATCGCTAAAACGGTCGTCGGTGAACAGTGATGGACCGGAGATCAACCGGTTCAATTCAGCGATCATCGCGCGCAGCAGTTGGTCCGACGGTTCTTCCGTTTCTTTGTACGCCTTGAGAAGTTCGCGCGTCTCCTGGTTGAACTGTGAATTCAGAAATGCCGAGACACTGTCGCCGCCGTCGCGCAGTTTTACCGCCAAAGGTTTTGGTAACTTAATGTCGGCCGGTTGCAGCAACGCGGCCCTGCCGGTATTCGCTATCGTGTTGGCCCGTTGCTTAATTCCCTCGACCGTAGTCGCGATCTGTTTGACGACGCCGTTGATGTCGTCGTCCGAAGCGTCTGTTTTCACCACGGCCATCACTGGCTTGTAGAGGGCGGGGTCGACTTTTCCGATCGCCAGAAGCTTTGCGACCTGCGGCTCCATGCTTGTGTTGACTCGTTTAAGCGCCGCGACCGTGTTGCCGAGATCCTCGGCAGCAGCAGGCAATGACGCGCGACGGAGCGCGTCGACCACGTTGTCCAACTGCGTGATGAGCCGGACGATCAGGCCTCTCCGCGTGTTGGATCCAGCGAGCAATTCCCTGACTTTCGCTTTGAACGCAGCGGGGTCGGTTCGCGCAGCCTCGATCGCGTCCTTTGAATCTGCCACCAGATCCGCGCCGAGATCCGGTTCGTCGCTAACCGCTTCGATCGCGTCCGACACTTCCTGAGGCGGATTCTGCCGGCCGATCGCAGCGAGTTTTTCTTCCACCTGATCGACGGCTTGCGAAAGCTCAACCAGGTTTCCTGCGCCGGGCTGTGCAGCCGCGGACGGATCACCCAACAACGCTTTTTGCAACGTGACGTACGCCGGCAGCTCTTCCAGATAACTCTTCACGGTCGCAACTCGCGCCGTACGAAGCTGACCGCCAAGCGCGTCCCTGACGATCGACTCCTGCGAGATCTGAAAAGGCACGGCCGGAAAATTCCAAACCGGCTGCGACACCGTAACGTTCGCGGAGAAGAACTTTTCACCGCCGATCGGAAGATTGAAGCCGACGAGATTGAAAGTGTTTTGCGGAAAGCTACGGATGATCGGAGCAGTGTTGATGATCCAATCGTCGCCGTCGATAAAGCTGCGGACCTTATTGCCGCCGAAAAATCGCTCCGCGACGGGAACTGGTTTTCCGCGCGTGTGGATCGCGCCCGCCGTGAACTGAGCTTCAAGGCGAAACGGACGGTGTTCGCGCCAGAGATAGCGCATCCGATAGCCGGCATCGAATATGTGTTTCGTGTAGTTGAGACTTAAATCGCCGTCGCTGCTGAGTTGCAGACCGTACGACGCGGTCCACGATCGTCTGCCGCGATTCGCGGTCGCGCCGAGATACGCTTTGAGTGCGCCGTATCCCAACTGCTGGGCCACGTTCGGATCGATGATCGAGACCGGCAGCTCACTCTGCCGGTTGCCGCCTTCAACCGAAGCACCAAAACGAAATGTCAGATCGTTGCTTCCAATCGGCCTGCTGGCGCCGAAGATCTGACCGAGACCGGTACCGGCTTTTATTTGATTCGGATCTGACGGCAGGTTGAAATAGTTGTAACCCATCCGCCAATCAACATGACTCAGAAATCCTGCTGCGAAATCTCGCGAGCCGGCGGCATTGAAATCGGCAGTCGCACTGTTGGCCGATCCTGATGCGCCCATCGACAATTGATTGATGACACCATTCTCCGTATTGAACGCGGCGTTCGCGCCACCAAACGCTTCCCGGGCGCGGTCGTAACCGAGAAACGGTTGCGGCAGTAGTTTGTTGTTTGTGTTGGCGAGTGAATCAGGATTTCCGAGCTTGCCCGGCGCGAGCGAACGAGTGATTTGATCGCCGGGTTTCTCGAAGATTCGCGATGCGAAGTAGAGGAACTCCGTGCTGTAAACGAGGTAAGTAATCGCTACTGTTCGAGCGACGTCGTCACAATCTTCGAAGCGGAAGGTGGTGAAGGCGACCCGGATCCGTTCGCCGGGACTGACGAGTTTCTCCGCGTACCGGTCGAACAACATCTCCATCGCAGCGTTGTGGGCCGCGCGATCGAATTCGTCGCCCGTCTTGACCGGCATTCGCTCGAGCAGCGCGTCGAACTCGTCTCCGAGCTTCTTTTGCGACCCGAAGAGAAAACTCAGGGGAGTCTTGATGCTCAACGGCGTCACGATGCGCACGTTGCTGATCTTGTAACCGCGATAGGAGTCGACCGAATCGCGGCAAGGTTTCCTGGCAGGGTTGTCGCTCGCCGCAAGACAGGATGCGGCGAGCATTAACCCGCAACAAACGAGCAACAAAGAGCGTTCGCAGCCGCGACGAATTCTCCAGCGCCAGGTCTCGATTGCTGCCTGTGCTGCAAACGGAGTCATCTTTGATTGAGCAGTTCCTGGCCCAGTTGGTTCATCCGCGCGTCGTTGACCTCGGAGCTGCTGGGAGGCAACCGGTTCATGCGGCTGGTCAATGGGCCTTGCAGGAAATCGAGTTGCCCGGCGGTCAGTCCGCGTTTCATCAAAGATTCTGCTTTGTCGTTGAAAGTCGGACCGACGGTGACTTTGACCTTCACGCGGTCCTGGAACTCACCGTTAATGAGATCGCGAAGCACGAAGATCATCGCGTAGAGGGGGGTATTGTCGTCGATGCAGCCCCTCATCATGCCGAACGAGAACTGTCGCTTATTGCTGGGTGCGAGGACGGCAAGGTTGATCGAGAATTCTTTACACTTTCCCATAAGCTCTCCTTTTCGTTTGCTGATGCTTGGTTAACATATCGGTGGCTCTTGCTAATCGGCTGGCCGGGCCACTTCAGGTTTTTCGCTGGACGAGGATGTCAGAAGCAAATTTGAGCGGCGCTTACAATATTCGATCTCGGTTGATTGTTCAATATTCTTTGATTCAGTTCGCTGGTCTCTCAGAAGCGCTAGCGTGGGTTCAACGGGAACGACATTCGCACAATCGTTTCATGAACGCCGCAGGTCCTGTGTACTATGGCTCCGGAATAAACAATGACAACCTATCGCTTTCTACAACTCGACGTGTTCACGGATCACGCGTTCTCAGGTAATCCGCTTGC
>DASTOZ010000757.1:0-3531 GCA_035762365.1 Pyrinomonadaceae bacterium
TTACACTCCCGGCACGCACTTGCAGATTCATCCACCGGAGAAGTTGTTGGAAGACATGCCGGATTATGTGCTGCTGCTGACGTGGAACTTCGCCGATGAGATTCTCGAACAGCAAGCTCAGTATCGCGAGAGAGGCGGACGCTTCATCATTCCGATTCCATCCGTTAAGGTTGTCTAAAGCATGGGCATCATTTTCAGGGAAACTAAACTCAAGGGCGCTTTCGTGATCGAGCCGGAAAATTTTGGCGACGAACGCGGTTTTCTTAAGCGCAGCTTCTCGCAAAAGGAATTCGCGGAACACGGCTTGAACCCAAACGTGGCCGAATGCAACATCTCGTTCAGCAAGAATCGCTACACGCTTCGCGGCATGCATTTTCAGAAACCACCTTTCGCTCAGGCCAAGTTGGTGCGTTGTACGAAAGGCGCCGTCTACGATGTGATCATCGATTTGCGGCCGGAGTCTCCAACGTTCAAACAGTGGATCGGTGAGAAACTGACGGAAGACAATCGGCTCATGCTGTATGTTCCCGAGGGTTTTGCGCACGGCTTCCAGACGCTGGAACCTTCCAGCGAAGTCTTCTACCAAATGTCGGAGGTTTATGCGCCTAAGAGTGAAGGCGGTGTGCGCTGGAATGATCCGGCCTTCGGCATCGAATGGCCCGCGTCCGATGGCATCACGATCAACCAGCGCGATCAAAACTTTTTGGACTTCCAGGGATAAGCGATGAGTTTCTATCAAACCCTGAAGCGCGCGGTGCCTCTCGAGTGGAGAGTTGGTTTCCACGAGTACAAGGTGTTGCCGAAGCACTACGCGACGCGCGTGAAGAACCGTCTCGAAGGCGAACCTGCGATTCCGCCCGCTGAATTGATCTATCTCGTCGCGGGCCACCGCAATCCACAGCAGTTTCTCGAAAGCGGACGTTCGACAAACGCCGGAATTCGCCGGTTATTGAAGAAACACGATCTCGAGGTCGAACAGTTTGGCGCCATTCTCGATTTCGGCTGTGGCGTGGGCCGCGTCATGCGTCACTGGCGCACGACGAAAGGCCCCGCATGGCACGGCACCGATTACAATCCCACGCTGATCGACTGGTGCAGGGAGCATTTGAAGTTTTCTGAGTTTCGCGTCAACACGCTTGACGGGGAATTGCCGTACGCCGCCGAGACGTTCGATTTCATCTACGCGTTCTCCGTGTTTACACACCTGAGCGAGCAGTTGCAGTTTTTCTGGATCAACGAATTGTCGCGAGTGCTCAAGCCCGGCGGGCACATCTGGTTTACAACGCATGGCGAGAATTACGTTCCGACGTTGACGCCCGACGAGCTGAAGCAGTTTCGCAACGGCGAGCTCGTGATCAGAGAACAGCAACAGTCGGGTTCAAACTTCTGCGCGGTGTTTCATCCGGTGAGTTATGTTCACGACCGTGTCGCGCAGGGCTTCACCGTTGTCGATTTCGTTCCCGGCGGCAAACAGAGCGACTTCCTTCATGACGTTCATCTGCTGCGCAAGCCCCTTGCAGGAGGAACAACCAATGGGGCTTGAGAAAATACCGGTCTTTAAGCCGCTCATCGAACAAGAAGAGTTCGAAGCGAGCCGCAAGGCGCTCGAATTGGGCTGGCTCGGCATGGGCAGTTACGTTGGCGAATTCGAGCAACAGCTCAAGCACTACCTGCATGCAGACGATCGTTACGTTGCCGCAGTGAGCACGGGACATGCCGCGATTCATCTCGGTTTGCTGGCGATGGGCGTCGGACCAGGTGACGAGGTGATCACGCCGTCGTTCAACAATGCCGCCGACTTCCAGGCGATTCTCGCAACGGGCGCCGAGCCGGTGTTTTGCGACATCGACGAAGACTCGCTATGTATCGATCTAGACAAAGCAGAGGCCGTAATCTCGTCGCGTACGAAGGCGATCATCGTCATGGATTACGACTGTGTGCTTTGCGATCACGATCGCGTGGCGGAGTTGGCGCGGGCGCGCAATCTTCGCGTGCTGCACGATGCATCGCACTCGTTTGGATCGAAGCACAACGGCCGGATGATCGGGAGCTTTTCGGATGTGACGACGTTCAGTTTCGATCCGGTGAAGACGATCACGTGTATCGACGGTGGCGCACTCGTGTTGCGCAGCGAGGAGGAGTTGGCGCGCGTTCACGAGATGCGGCTGATCGGCATGGGCCAACCTGCGACTGTGATGTACACGAACTCACGCGCCTGGACTTACGACATGCGCACTATCGGGTTTCGGTATCACATGGCGAACATGCACGCCGCGATCGGCCTCGCGCAGCTTGCGAAGATGGATGCCATTTCTGAAAGCCGCAACTCCGCGTGTCGTTACTACAACGAGCGTTTGATCGACATTCCGGAAGTGATTGTGCCGTTGACTGATTTCCACGACATCACGCCGTTTCTTTATTACATTCGCGTGCCGGGAGATAAGCGCGACGGGCTGCGTGCCTATCTTGCCGAGCGCGGGATCGACACGGGGATTCACTGGCAACCGGGTCATTGGTTCACGTTGTTGAAAGACTTCCGCCGCGGTGACTTGTCCGTAACAGATCGCGTGGGCCATGAGGTCGTCTCGCTGCCGTTGCACTCGAAGATGTCGACCGGCACGCTCGACCGCATCATCTCCGCCATCGGCGATTTCTTCAACGCGAGGTGATTTAACACTTGAACGCAGGATCACAGTTGATTCAAGCGGTGAAGGCCCGTGCGACTGCGGCGCAACCGTGTCTGTCGCTGCCCGTGGGTTCGCCGGTCGAAGCGTTGTTGCGGCCAGTGTCGACCGCGCCCGGTAAGTTAAACGAGAACGATGTTCGCGTGCTGACTGAATGGCGCAACCGCTTCGTGAAATCGTTCCTGACGGAGTTTGAGGCGACTGAAGCACGCACCGCAACATGGCTCACCGACGTGATCGGCCCCGATCCGACGCGCATCCTGTTCATGCTCGACGACGCGCACGGCCAGACCGTCGGTTATCTCGGACTCGGCTTTATCGACTGGGAACAAGGCGTCGGCGAAGCTGACGCGATCGTGCGCGGCGCGGAAGTCGCACCCGGCGTCATGGCCAAAGCACTGTTCACTCTGCTGGGGTGGGGCTACGAACAACTCGGTCTCGAAACGATCGGCGCGCGCGTTCGCTCCGACAATCCATCGCTGCGTTTCTTTCTGAAGATCGGAAGAGAGCTGAAACGCGTGCCTCTGCGTCGCATCGACGAGCCCGCCATGGTGCGGTGGGTTGAGGACGAAACACTCGTCACGTCCCCTGCCTCGCTTGTATATTTGATTTTCGATCGCAAGTTTAGAGCTTAGATGACGAACATCCTGCCAATTATCAGGGCCATCTCACCGCAGTTCGAGGAACAGCAACTAAACCTATCGTTCGACGAATGCGGGCTCGATAGTTTCGACTTGCTCGACTTTCGCGTGCGGCTCGAGAAAGCGACCGACGCCGCGATTCCCGACACGCAGTGGGTCGCGTTCAAGTCGTTCGCCGATATTCAACACTACCTGAACAACGGCAC
>DASTOZ010000758.1:0-5059 GCA_035762365.1 Pyrinomonadaceae bacterium
CGCTTCTTCAGCATCATTGGAGAGGGCCAACTTCAACGTACCGGCCGCTTCGTAATGTTCCAGGTCTATAACCGGATCGGTGGCAGCTCGCCACTTTTCCCACGTGCGCATCATGGCGTGCTGCATGACGGGCAACTGGTCTCCTTCTTCGCCGGCGTCGTTGAGTATTCGATCCAGAAGTCGCGGCGAGATCGTCTGCCCGTACAAAACGATCGGATTTTCAATCGCTTCCTGACGCTGTGGTCGCGCCAGTCGTGGCACCAGGTACTGGCTGACATTGATCGCTTCCGGCAGACCGTAGAACACATCGCAGTCGCCGAGAAAATCTGAACGCATCGTCATCACGACGTAGATCGGCAACGCACTTTGCTCCGCCAGACCAAGCATGATCGAAACGAAATCAGCCGCTTCATCGCGCCGTCGTTCTCGATCGAGTCGTTCGGCGAGTTGGACCTCTTTGGTCTTCGTGTCCTCGGTGTCGGCGATCTCGCGTTGACCGTAGCGTCCGAAGTTGAAGAGTTCTTCAAACTGATCGATGAGCAGCAACATGTTCGCGTCTGACTCTTTCAACCGCGGCGTCAGGAAATCAACCACAGCCTGCGCACAAACGCCCTTCATGTCCTCAGCCAAAGTCGCCGCGTCAGCGGGCACATCGGAGAAGGTTTTGATCAACGAGTACGCGAGGTTTTCGATTGGCGCGTCGCCCGGCTTTACCGTTGCAATTCTCCATCGATCGCGTTGCTCGACAAGAAAACCCGCCTGGAGCTTCGGAATCAATCCCGCACGTATGAGCGACGACTTGCCACAACCCGAACTGCCTACGACTGACAGGAACCGCGAGTGCTGCAGTTGCTGCAACAGCTCGAACGTCTGCTCGCGCCGCCCAAAAAACAATAAGCCTTCGTCACTGCGAAAGGGTCGCAAGCCAACAAATGGATTGTTCGGGAAAGCGCCTGGACCCGAGCCGTCGTTGTCGTACGTAAGCACTCGATTAGCCGAGTCTGCCGGTAGAGGATTCATTTCCATGCTGGGCCTCCTACGCTGCACTTAGCATTGGGCCAAGATTTTTAGGATCGCTGATGTCGTTACTGTCAAACTCATACACCGGTAGGAAAGGAAGATCGAAGATGTTGGAAGGACCACGCCGGCGTGGCGGCGCATAATAAACGCCACACGCTTTCAGTTGGACGCGCGCGGTGATCGCAATCTGCACGGCGACCGCCAACCGCGCTCTCACCCATTGCTCCGCGACGTCGCCGTAGATCACGATCAACTTGTTCACCTGCTTGAGACGCTCCTCCAGCACCTTCATGTTCTTCTGCGGATCGTCTTCTTCGGGATTGATATAGGGCTGGATACACTTTTCAATCAGGAACTGGCCCAACTTGTACGCATGCAACTGGTCTTTGAGATGAGTGTCGACCAACGCCGCGGCCGGCTTTCCGTTCTGTGCCGGCTCCGGGGGGCGGTCCAGCATTTCTGTTAGTTCCCTGCCGATTGAACTGGCCGAACCTTTAATGAAGCGATAGTTTGACTCTCCTCGGTTACCGTTCTGCAACTTATCGAGAAAAGTCTTGTACCCGGCGTCTTCAATAGTTTCCGGCTCGAGCGTATTCGGCACCCAGATAAACTGCGACTTCGCGTACTGCAGTCCTAACTCCACCTGCTTCTGCGGATACGACTTGCCTTCTTCGCCTGCAATCTCACGACCCGGCAGATCGTCAAGCAAGTGAACAGACAGGTCTGCTTCCTTGATCGCGTCGATCACTTTGGCCTGATGCGCATCGGCTTCATATGGCGGAGGCAGATTGCTGACTATGCGCACCTTCGGGCCGAGATCGTTCAGTAGTCGTTTGCGATAACGGACCAACGTATCTGAGGTGTCGGCGAGATAGATCGTTTTCGTGAATGAGGGCTGGGAAACTTTGGGAGCAGCAACCTCTTTGATAGCGATCAACGTCCGATAGATTGCTTCGACGAGCTTGCGCAATCGTTCCTCAAACACTCCGTCGGCGAACTTGATCGGATAGCCAAGGTCTTCTGCGTCCTCCGCACTATAGAAATCGTAACCGCTGGTCTTTCCGTAGTACTCCGGCCACTCGGAGCGCGGAACGTTGTTCAGCAAAACGTTCAATATGCGCATGCGGTCCCCGACGCTGACGCCGAGTTGATTGTTGGTCGCGTAATCGTGGAACCATTTCAATTCCTGACGGCAATAGTCCGAGGCGAGATAACCGGGGGAAGTAAATGCCAGAAACACCGCGGATTCTTTGATTCTGTCTTCAATAGTCTTGTCGAACAGTTGACTGCCATCGAGAGTCGGATCACGCCAGATCTTGACGGTCCCGATCCTGCCCACTCGGCGTGAAAGAACGACGGCGAGAAATTCTTCAAACGTCTCAATCCAGCCTTTGCTTTCGCCGGGCGTGGTCAGGTTGTCGACGTGGGCGTAACTAATGAAGATGTCATATTCGAAGTTGGGGACGTAGGCCATGATGGTTTTCCCGGATGGATCACGTTGCTTCGCAAAGCAGGTACGACGTTTCAGGTCAGCGCAGGGAGGAGATCCTAATGTGGACGGTCTTCCGCTGCGGGTTGGCAAATGAAGACCATGAGGCTGGCTCAAGCAAGCCAGTGACATGTCGAATACGCCCGTGATGTTAGTACCAACCTGCTGAATTTGCAATGTTTTTGGCGGCCATCGAGTATCGGCATGTTCCTTGCTCAATCGTGATTCGGAGCCGGTTTTTGCGGGACTTTCTGAAGGAATTGGTCGCGGGAGGTTTCGAGAGTCAGATGTTTCCGGCATCACGAGGACACAATGAACTGTAAGAGCTGCAACACGGAAATCGATTACCACTTCTTAACAAACTGCGCGCATTGCGGTTGTGCTGTCGAACCAGAAGGTGCTCCGCAACACCATCCACTTCCCGAGGTCCCGCTCGAATCACTTCAGAAGCGACTAAACTGGAAAAGACTTCTGATAAACGTCGGCTACACGTTGGTCAGTGCGATCGCGTTCATGATCACCGGCGCGGTGGGCGTTTGGATCGGCGTCGGAGTGGTCATGAAAATACTCATCGATTTCTTCGATCCTGTTCAGACGCCAGGCGAATACTGCGGGTTCGGAATGGCGGTTGGGTTCTTGTCGCTTATCGGCGGGGGATTTCTGGGAACGATCGCCGGCAGCGCGGTTGCCATAAAGCGTCCGCTCTACTGAGCAGAGAGTCATTAGCACAGAGTCGTTGACATGGCTTCTAACCACGCCGTAACGTACCCGCCATGAGCCTCTTTCCCGACGTAACTGTGAAACACCTGAGCACGCAGGAGCTCGAAGCCGAGTTGGACCACTTGCGTGCGGCGCCGAAGGACAATGGAGTCGTCGAGTTGATTGTGCGCCGGCCGCGAGTCGATCATCGTGAAGTGCTCGAGGTTGCTGAACTGGATCCGGTGAAAGGTTTGATCGGCGACAGTTGGTGTGTGCGGCCGAGTTCGAAAACTCCGGACCACTCGCCGCATCCCGAAATGCAGATCAACATCATGAACTCGCGCGTGACGGCATTGGTCGCGCAGGAGAAAGATCGTTGGCCGCTGGCGGGAGATCAACTGTATCTCGATATGGATCTAAGCAAAGAGAACCTGCCGGGAGGTACGCAGCTCGCGATCGGCAGCGCGATTCTTGAAGTCAGTGCACTGCCTCACACCGGATGCCACAAGTTTGTCGCGCGGTTCGGCGTCGAAGCGATGAAGTTCGTCAACTCACCACTGGGGCGAGAACTTTGTCTGCGTGGAATCAACGCGCGCGTGATTCAAGGTGGGACGATCCGCGTCGGCGACACGGCAAAGAAGTTATAGATCTCCTGTTCACATGGTCTCGCGCTTGCGAGACGTCAATGGGAAAAGAATTCTCTTAAATTATCTTTTTGCCATGAGTCTCACGCCAACGAGACGTGAGTCTTTTGCTAAACACAGCAACGGGTGCAGAAGCTTCGGAGGTCTAGGTTATTTGTTCCCTCCGGCTCTTGCACCCGTCCTGCCTGCTGCCCTGCTACGCAGCAAACTTCAATACTCAAGCAGCCCTCTGCCGCGAATAACGCTTCGCCGCAAACTCCTCGATCATCTTCTGATTGAACGCCGGTATGTCCGCGGGTTTTCGGCTCGTCACCAATCCGTGATCGACCACCACTTCTCGGTCAACCCAGTCGGCGCCCGCGTTCAAAAGATCCGTCTTCAACGATGGCCACGACGTGATCCGCCGTCCTCTAACGAACTCCGTCTCGATCAAAGTCCACGGCGCGTGACAGATCGCGGCTACCGGCTTTCCCGCAGCAAAAAAGCCATCGACGAACTCCATCGCACGCGTCATCATTCTCAACTGATCGGGATTTCTCACACCGCCCGGCAATAACAATGCGTCGTAATCATCAGAACGAGCCCGCTTCAAAGGCATATCAACATGAAATAAGTCCGCTTTTTCGTCGTGATTCCATCCCTGCACCTGACCGTCGGCTGGCGAAACGATCTCCGTCTGAGCACCAGCCGCTTCCAAAGCCTTCATGGGTTCTGTCAGTTCAACCTGCTCGAAGCCATCGGCCACCAGAATCGCCACCTTCTTCCCCTCAAGTCTCTTATCCATCGGTCTCCTCCTTGTTCTCACTAAAGCTTCCATCCGCTCGGCTGCTCTGTTGCGGAGTGGCTCGAATCCGTGATGGCATATCGGCTTTAGGCAATAGGGGTGCCGCCGCACGCAGGTTGACGGGACCTATGTAATGCAGCGTACACAGCACGGAGGAAGGTGGGGCGGTTCTATAAACGTAACGAACCCCGACAGCACTGTTCGAACTCGCTACTACATTCCGGGTGAGATAAACGACTTTTGCCTTCCATTTGCCACGTCTAAACACGAGCGCGCTCGCAACGGCGAGTGTTGAAAACGCAATCGTGATCGCAACGAAAACACCGCGCGGCCCCATCCCGAACCTGACGCTCAGCACGTACGCAAGCGGTATCTCCCAGAACCAGAAGACAAAAAGATTAAGGATTGTCGGCGTCCAGGTGT
>DASTOZ010000759.1:0-7753 GCA_035762365.1 Pyrinomonadaceae bacterium
GCGTCCGATCCGTCTTTCATGCCTTCAGTTTCGCGGAACGGCGAGGCGACCGAACCCGTGTCGAGATGATCGCGACCGATGGCGATGGGCGCTTTCAGATCGCCGCGTTTCACGAGGTCGTTGATCGCTTCGCCCATCTTGGCGCGTTCGCCATAGCCGAGCCAGCAGATGCGCGCCGGCAGGCCCTGAAATTGGACGCGATCGCGCGCGAGTCGCAGCCAGCGATTGAGCGTGCGATCTTCGGGAAACATCTCGAGCGCTAGATCGTCAGTCTTGCGAATGTCTTCCGCGTCGCCGGAAAGTGCGACCCAGCGAAATGGACCCTTGCCTTCGCAGAAGAGCGGACGAATGTACTCCGGCACGAAACCCGGAATCTCGAACGCGTCTTTGCAACCGGCATCGAACGCCTGCTTCCGAATGTTGTTGCCGTAATCGAAAGCGACTGCGCCCGAGCGTTTCAGGTCGAGCATCGCCTCAACATGTTGGGCCATGGATTCGGTCGATCGCGCGATGTAAGCAGCCGGATCTGACGTGCGCAGCTCGGTGGCCTCGTCGAGCGACATTCGTGCAGGGACGTAGCCATTCAACGGATCGTGAGCGCTCGTTTGATCGGTGACTGCGTCGATCTTCACGCCGCGCCGCACCAGCTCGGGCAACACTTCAGCGCAATTTCCGACAAGCCCGACGGAGACGGCGCGCTTCTGTTCGCGAGCGTCTTCGACGATATCGAGTGCTTCGTCCAACGACATCGCAATGCGATCGCAGTAACCGGTGCGGACGCGCCGCTCGATCCGTTCGGGATCGACGTCGATACCGAGAAAGACGGCGCCGTTCAAGGTCGCGGCGAGTGGTTGCGCGCCGCCCATCCCGCCCATGCCGCCTGATACGACGAGTTTGCCGGAGAGATCGCCCGCGAATTGTTTGTCGGCCATGGCGGCGAAAGTTTCGAACGTTCCCTGGACGATGCCTTGCGTGCCGATGTAGATCCAGCTACCGGCAGTCATCTGTCCGTACATCATCAAGCCGCGGCGTTCGAGCTCGTGAAAGTGTTCCCAGTTGGCCCAGGCGCCGACGAGATTGGAGTTCGCGATCAAAACACGCGGTGCGTATTCGTGCGTGCGAAAGACGGCGACGGGCTTGCCGGATTGGACCAGCAGCGTTTCGTCGTTCTCCAATGCTTTGAGTTCGCGGACGAGGGCGTCGAAGCTGGCCCAGTTGCGGGCGGCCTTGCCCGCACCGCCGTAGACGATCAGCTCGTCCGGACGTTCGGCGACGTCGGGATCGAGATTGTTCATCAGGCAGCGAAGAGCGGCCTCCTGATGCCAGCCTTTGCAGTTCAACTCAGCGCCGCGCGGCGCGTGAATCACTCGATGATCCATGTTTCAGTTTTTGTACTACTGACAGCGCGCTAATGCGAGACACACGTAAAAAGAAAATTTTCAAAAATTCTTTTTCCACTGAACTCCCGCAAGCGCGAGACACATTTCAAAGGAACATCGATCACTTCTTGTCTTTGTCCAGGTCTTCATAGGCGTCGCCAAAGAAGCGCCGGAACCACCCGCCGGGGTCTTTCTTCGTCGTCAACTGCCCGAGTTCGCCGGAGTCGAGCCACACGCCGCCGCACTTGTCGCACGTATCGATCGTGACCTCTTCGATCTTCGCCTCCAGCAATCTGCCATCGCAGCGCGGACACTGCATCGACGACGTGCCGGCGGCCTTCGCCTCCTCGGCCACTTTCATCTTCGCGCGCATTTTTTCAATCGCTTCCTGGTTCTTCCGATGAAAGTACTCCTCCTCCAAACTCTTCCGCCGATCGTCCATGCCATTCGCCATGTTAGAAGTCCTCCAAAAGTTTCCGTGTTTACAATTCGTCAAAAACGCCGCGTCTGATCGCGTCGGTGATTCGTTCAATGTCGTGCGACGTCGCGCGATCGACAGTCAATGGCGGCGCCAAACCGCGCACGATGTCGTAAGCCTGCTTGACGCCGCGTCCGGGTGCAAGCGGCGCACGATAGTCGAGCGCCTGAGCAGCGGTCATCAGTTCGATCGCCGTCGTCATCTCCGCGAGTTTCACGATCGAGCGCAGCTTCGTCGCGGAAGTCATGCCCATCGAGACGTGATCTTCCTTACCGCCGTCGGTCGGGACATTGTCGATGCTTGCCGGATGGGCCAACACGCGCGCTTCGTTCAACAGCGCGACCGCCGACACCTGAAGCATCATGAATCCCGACGAGATTCCCGGCTGCGACGTCAGAAACGGCGGCAGGCCTTCGTTCGAATCCGGATTGACCAGCCGATCGATGCGCCTTTCCGTGATACTGACCAAGTCTGTCAAAGCAATTGCGGCGTAGTCAAAAACGAGTGCGAGTGGCGCGCCGTGAAAGTTGCCGCCGGAAAGCACTTCGCCAGTTTCGGAAAAAACCAGTGGATTGTCAGTGGCGCTGCCGCTTTCAATCTCGACGACCTCGCGCGCATGGTCGAGCGCAGCGCGCACCGCTCCATGCACTTGCGGCATGCAGCGAAGACTGTACGCGTCCTGCACACGCGGATCGTTGTCGAGGTGTGACTTGCGAATCTCGCTGTCGCTCAACAGTTCGCGCAGATGCGCGGCGACGGCGATCTGACCCGGATGCGGTCGTGCTTCGTGAATGCGTTCATCGAAAGCGACCGGAGTGCCGCGCAACGCTTCCAACGTCATTGCGCCTGCGACGTCAGCCAGACGGACGAGCCGGTGCGCGCGGTGCAGCGCGAGTCCGCCGACAGCGCCCATCGCCTGCGTCCCGTTCAAAAGCGCGAGGCCTTCTTTCACTTCCAATTGAAGCGCCGCAACGCGTGCGCGTTCCAGCGCAACCGCACTCGGCAGACGTTCGCCATCGTAAAACGCCTCGCCTTCGCCGATTGCCGCCAGCGCGAGATGGGCCAACGGCGCCAGATCGCCGCTCGCGCCGACGCTGCCTTTCTCGGGTATCACCGGCGTCACACCTTTTTCGAGCATCGCGATCAGCGTGTCGATCACGAGCGGACGCGCGCCGCTAAAACCTGACGCGAGCACGTTCGCCCGCAGCAACAGCATCGCCCGCGCTTCCGCGTCGGACAGTGGTTCGCCCAAACCGCACGAATGACTTCGCACGAGGTTCAACTGCAACTGTCGGAGGTCCGACCGGTCAATACTCACGTCCGACAACTTGCCGAAGCCGGTGTTGACTCCGTAAACAGTGCGTCCTTCGGCGACGATCTGTTCGACTACCTGCCGCGCACGTTCCACTCGTTCGCGCGCTTCGGTCGACAGCGACACGTGTTCCCGGCGTGCCGCAACGTCGGCGATCTGTTGAATCGTCAGTGATTGGCCATCGATTTGAAGCATAGAAACAGACCAATCGTAAAGCGAACGGAAGCAGAAACAAAATCGGCAATCGCAATTAAGGCGAACTACCTGGTTTCTACTTCAACCCGTTGCTCCTCGAATCGTTGCTCCCTGTCAGGCGTTTCGGAAAGGTCGATCTTCTTGAACTCTGCTGTTGTACCCGTGCCGACGCTGCTGCGCACACGCTGTCTCGCGCGTTTGGCGCGCACTGTCGTGCGTCGGGTCGTCGCCGTCGTCCAGCTTGTCATGCGTTTGAGCGGCTGCAATGAGAACTCGTGTCTTGGTAATACCTCGCCGGTGGCTTCGCGCAGCCGTACCGTGCCGATCGCGAAGATCAGGATCGCGGCATTGAACACGACGCCGACGACGAATACGACCCAGCCGGGAATGAATCCCACTGCTGCGCGCTCGATGAACGCGTCGAAGTCGCGTGCGGGTAGTGGCGACAAATAGACTTTCAGGTTCCAGCTCGCGGCCAGCAAGGCGAAGATCCAGAGATAGTTCCGACGCAAGCGACGTCCGACTGCTTCCCACTCGGTGATCGTGAAGTGTGGCGTCGTCAGATCGCCCGCGAGATGTTCGGCCCACGACTCGTCTGCCGGCCGGCTCTCCGGCATCAGCAGGTGCGCGAAGTAACCGGTTTCGAGGATGCGCACGCGGCTCGACCAGATCTCGTAATAGCGATAGCGGCGTGCTTCCATCAAAAGGAAGATGACGACGAGTATCGAGTTGATCGGGATCACGAAGTGCGGGTTGTGCGGCGAGCTGAAGACGAACGATAGCGTTGCGCCCGCTGTGATCACGGCCCAGTTTGTCGTGGTGTCGAGGCGGTTTCGCCAGGTGTTTGAGCGCTGCACTTCACCGCGGTAGAAGTGGATCATCGCGGTGTTGAATTCCCCGGGCGTCATGCGGCGCATCAGCGCGGCCGGGGACTGGGCGGCGGCGTCCGCTGACGGGTCGACGGGCGCCGGCTGTCGGACCCTGCCAGTGACTCTCTCTGTCGTTGGTTGACCGCTACCTCTTTGACTTGCTTCGGTGGTCATCGGATGTGATTCGACTGGAGCGCGCGGACCAGATTGGGGCGCGGAACTCCGGGAACTGATAATAGCACTTAACTATCCGTGTTGTCCGTGCTATCTGTGTTGTCTGACAGGGATTATACGGATGCTTGACGTGTCTGGGCGGGCACCCTATATTGGCCGTTCGCATCCTTGAAGGTTGTTTGAAGGCTGTTTGAAGGAACGAGGCCAGTGGATACCGCCGCGGAAATAGAGGTTGATGAGCGCTGGATGCGGCAGGCGCTGGCCGCCGCTCGCGAAGCGCAGGCACGCGGCGAAGTGCCGATCGGCACGTGCATTGTAAGCGAAGACAAACTCGTCGCCGTCGCCGGCAATCGCACCCGCACCGACTGCGATCCCACAGCCCATGCTGAAATCGTCGCCCTCCGCGAAGCCGCCGCGAAGCTCGGCAACTACCGCCTCACCGGAGTGGATGTTTACTCGACGATCGAGCCCTGCGCGATGTGCGCGGGCGCGCTCATACAGGCTCGAGTGCGACGACTCATTTACGGCGCGACTGATGAACGAGCAGGCGGCGTGATAAGTCGGTTTCGCATCTGTGATACGGATTTTTTGAATCACCGGATTGAAGTCCGAGCGGGCGTCATGGAGCAGGAATGCCGGGCGCTGATGCAGGAGTTTTTTAAGACCCGGAGAGGTCGCATAGTGGATTAGTGCACCGGTCTCGAAAACCGGAGTGGCTTAACGGCCACCGTGGGTTCGAATCCCACCCTCTCCGCCATGTTATTGCCAATTGACAAATTGCCAGTTGCCAATTGAGTTCCGGCCACGAGCGTGCTTGCAGAATCGGCAATCGGCAATTGCCAATCGACACTGCCAGGAGAGGTGCAGGAGTGGTTGAACTGGCAGCACTGGAAATGCTGTGAACGGGAAACCGTTCCGTGGGTTCGAATCCCACCCTCTCCGCCATGAAAAAGTTTTCGCCGTCCCCCGACGAGCCCCCAGCTATGACGTGTCTGTGCTTCCACCCGGGGGGAGATAGATGGGCGACGACAAGTTAGCAATTGAAGAAGCGCGGCGAGCGGCGCAACACGAATCGGTAAAGTCGCAGGTCGAAGGCGAGGTCAACGCCGAGATCGGCGATCGCGCGGCCACAAAGGCAACACGCGACGAATCGCGAAAGATCGATCACGTTGCCGGCGAGTTTCGTTCGAAGGCAGTTGACGAGGTCATTGACACCGAGCGCGAAGTGCAGCGCTCACGCGGACTGGCGCGAGTTTCTCAGATCATCGATTACATCTTCTGGGTGATCTACGCGCTGCTCGGAATGCGTTTCCTGCTCGCGTTGATGGCAGCACGGAGCACAGCGGGTTTCGTGCAGTTCATCGTGACGGTCAGCAATCCGTTTTACGCGCCGTTTCGCGGCATCGTCGCGAGTCCAAGCACGGACAGCGGGCATACGTTGCTACTTCCGATCGTTGTAGCCATAATCGCGTACGCAATCGCGCACTTGTTGATTAACGGCCTGCTTCGAATGTTGGCGCATCGCAAAACCGAGATTTAGTTTTTTGAAAAGTCGGGCTTTGAATGTCGGGCAAGGGGTTTTTATCAGATCCCGGGCTCCGCACAACGCTAGCCTTGTGAACCCCGCCAGGCCGGGAACGGAGCAACGGTAGCAACGGCAGCGTGTGTTGCGGGAAAGTCCGGGGTCTGGCCATGTTTTCTCACCATCACTCTCTCCGTTAACAACTGGAGGAGGTGCTTATGAAAACGTTCGTAGCCGTCGCCGCGTCACGCGGAAAGACACGGATGGAAGTATGATCCTCGCGCTCTTCAAGGTGCTGAAGAGGTTCCCAAGCCGGACCTGGAAAGAACGCAAGCCTTAGCTCAAAAACAGTTGCTCTGAACATAGATGGCCTATCAAGTAATTGCTCGAAAGTGGCGCCCGCAGACGTTTGACGAAGTAACGGGTCAGGAACCAATCACACGCACGCTGCGCAACGCTATCGAGCATCGCAGGCTTCATCATGCGTACCTGTTTTCGGGCGCGCGCGGCGTAGGTAAAACTACCAGCGCGCGTCTGCTTGCAAAGGCGCTCAACTGTCACAAGTCTTCCGAGCCGACACCCACGCCGTGCCGCTCTGACGATCCAACAGCTTGTCCCTCGTGTCGTGAAATCACCGAGAGCCGATCGATCGACGTGCAGGAGATCGACGCCGCGTCGAACACCGGCGTCGACAACGTACGCGACGCGATCATTGCCAGCGTCGGCATCGCTCCCGCGCGCGATCGCTACAAGATCTTCATCATCGACGAAGTGCACATGCTTTCCGGCGCCGCCTTCAACGCGCTGCTGAAGACGCTCGAAGAGCCGCCACCGCGCGTCGTCTTCATCATGGCGACGACCGAGAAACACAAAGTTCCGGAGACGATCCTCTCGCGCTGCCAGCAGTTTGAGTTTCGCACGATCGCGACCGCAAAAATTCTCGAGCGCCTGAAACTGATCGCGAAGGAAGAGAAGATCTCGATTCCAGAGGACGCCCTGCGCGAGATCGCGCGCACCGGCGAAGGCTCCATGCGCGACGCACAGTCGGCGTTGGACCAGGTGATCAGTTTTGCGGGAACGAAGATCAAGAAAGAGGACGTCGAGATGGCGCTCGGCGTTGCCGGCGCTGACATCCTCACGCGCGTCATCGACAGCATCGCGACGAACAATCCGGCCGGGGCGATCGCCGTCGTCGACGACATCGTCATGCGTGGTCACGACCTGCGCAACTTCTGCCGTGATCTGTTGGCCCACTTCCGCGATCTGCTCGTCACGAAGGTTTCCGGAAACGAAGAGTTGCTCGAGTCGGCGGTGTGTGATATCGGGGAACTGAAGCGTCAGGCGGCGCTGTTTTCCGAGTCCGATCTGGTGCGGTTCTTTCATTCGCTTTCGGAAACAGAGACGAAACTGCGCGCTGCAACACAGCCTCGATATCAGTTGGAAGTCGGCATCGTGAAACTGATGGAGCTGCGCGGTGTCGAGACGATCGGCGAGATACTCCAACGCCTGAATGCGCTCGAATCGGGTGCTCCGCCCGCCGCGCCTGCGCCTCCGAAGACGCCGTCGCGAGCGGCGGGTTCTTCGTTTGGCGCAGCAACAACTGCCGCTGCTCCGGCGATGGAGAAGACTGAACCGGCCACGCCGATAGATAGGATTAAATCCGTGTTGGAGCGACAAAAGAAAATGTTGCTCGTCACGACGCTCGATGAAGCCCAGGCAACTGTGCTTGAAAATGGTGAGCTCTACGTCGAGTTTGGACCGGCGGCGAGGAGATCAAGCGAGCGGCTTTCCAGCGCCGAGAACATGAAGTTTCTCGTAGATGCC
>DASTOZ010000760.1:0-4152 GCA_035762365.1 Pyrinomonadaceae bacterium
GATGCCGGGAGTCGTGGCTATTTACACCGGCGCGGACGTCGCCGACAAAGTGGGGCCAGTTCCCAGCGCGGGCGCGTTGCCGGACTTGAAGGTCCCGGATCATCGCGTGCTCGCCAAAGACAAGGTCTACTTCTTGGGCCATCCGATTGCTGCGGTTGTTGCAACCGATCGTTACGTCGCACGCGACGCGTGCGATCAGGTCGTCGTCGATTACGAGGAGCTGCCGGTCGTCACCGATGTAGAAGAAGCAGCGAAGGGCGGACCAGTGATTCACGACGCGTGGACCGACAACGTCGCCTATCGTTTGACCTCCGGTGAAGGCGACATCGACGCCGCGTTTTCCGCCGCGGACCGCGTGGTGAAGCAACGCGTGATACACCAGCGACTCGCGCCCATCGCGATGGAGCCGCGCGGTGTTCTGGCGCGCTACTTCCCCGGCGAACAGGAGTTGACGCTGTGGTCGTCGACACAGATTCCGCACCTCATGCGCACGCAAGTCGCGCTGATGATCGGGATTCCGGAAAACAAGTTGCGCGTGATTACGCCTGAAGTCGGTGGTGGCTTTGGATCGAAGTTGAACGTCTACGCCGAAGAGGCGCTGCTCGGTTGGATCTCGATGCAACTAGGCAAGCCGGTCAAGTGGATCGAAACGCGACGTGAGAACATGCAGGCCACGATTCATGGACGTGGTCAAGTCGGCGACGTCGAGATCGCGTTCAAGAACGACGGCACGATCACCGGTCTTCGCTATAGCGTCTTTGCGGACATGGGCGCGTATCACCAACTGCTGACGCCCGCGATTCCGACGCTGACCGGACTGATGCTTTCCGGCGCGTACAAGATCCCGGCGATTCAGATGAACATCACCGCGTGCTTCACGAACAAGATGGCCACCGACGCGTATCGCGGCGCGGGGCGTCCGGAAGCGACGTACATCGTCGAACGCGCGCTCGATCTCGTGGCTGCGGATCTCGGCATGGACGCGGCCGAAGTGCGGCGCAAGAACTTTCCTGCTTCGAGCGAGTTTCCGTTTCATACGGCAACCGGTCTTGATTACGACAGCGGCGACTACGAAGCTGCGTTGGACAAAGCACAGCAGATCGCCGGTTACGCCAAATTGCGCGAAGACCAGAAGAAGGCTCGCGAAGAAGGACGTCTGATCGGCATCGGTATTTCGACGTACGTCGAGATCTGCGCGCTTGGTCCATCGCAGGCAATGCCTGCGGGTGGTTGGGAGAGTGCGACGGTTCGCATCGAGCCGACTGGCAAGGTCACAGTCCTGACCGGAGCTTCGCCGCACGGACAGGGCCAGGAGACGTCGTTTGCGCAGATCGCCGCGGACGAGCTTGGCGTCGACCTCAATGACGTGACAGTCATTCACGGCGACACGGGCGTGGTCCAGTACGGCATCGGCACATTCGGCAGCCGCGCTACTGCGGTGGGTGGAACCGCTGTGTTCGTCGCGATTCAGAAGTTGAAAGAAAAGGCTGACAAAATCGCCGCGCACATGTTGCAGGCGGATGCTTCGAAGCTGTCGTTTGAAGGCGGCAAGTATTCGTTGCAACAAGCGACCGCGGCCGCTGCCAGTACCGGTGTTTCGGATCCCGTTGTGCCCGTCGGCGAGGCGCCCGCGGGTGCCCTGCCGGAGCCGCAGACCGACGGTAAGTCGAGTGTAACGATCCAGGAGATCGCGCTCGCCGCGCACATCGCGAAGGACCTGCCGCCCGATACGGAGCCCGGTCTTTCCGCGACTTATTTCTTCGAACCGAAAAACTTCACGTTCCCGTTCGGAACGCATATCGCAGTGGTCGAAGTCGATCGCGAAACAGGCGACATTGAGTTTCTACGTTATGTCGCAGTCGACGATTGCGGGCGCGTGATCAATCCGCTGCTGGTCGAGGGGCAGATCCACGGTGGCATCGTCCAGTCGATCGGGCAGGCGCTGTTTGAGGAAGTTGTCTACAACGAGGATGGACAGTTGATCACCGGCACGTTGATGGATTACGCGGCGCCGCGCGCGTCGCACGTTCCAAACTTCGAACTAGATCGCACCGAGACGCCGACGCCGGTGAATCCCCTCGGTGTGAAAGGCGTGGGTGAGGCTGGAACGATCGGCGCGACGCCGGCGATCGTCGGCGCGGTCATCGATGCGCTCGCGCCGTTTGGAGTGAAGCATCTCGATATGCCGATCAAACCGGAAAATGTCTGGCGGATTATCAACAACGCATAGGAGCTAACACAGATGATTCCCGCACAATTCGATTACCAGGCCCCAGCCACTCTCGAAGAAGCTGTTTCGCTGCTCGCGGGCGATCCGGATGGCGCGAAGGTGCTTGCCGGCGGTCACAGTCTGATTCCCGCCATGAAGCTTCGGCTCGCACAACCGCAGTTGCTCGTCGACATCGCGCGCATCAAGTCGCTCGCCTACATCCGTGAAGAAGGCGATCAGATTCTGATCGGCGCGACGACCACGCACTATCAACTCGAATCGTCCGATCTGTTGAAGAACATCTGTCCGTTGTTGCCCGCGTGCGGCGGAAGCATTGGCGACGTTCAGGTGCGCAACAAGGGAACGATTGGCGGCAGCCTGGCCCACTCCGATCCGGCCGGCGATTGGCCGGCCGCGGCGCTCGCTCTCGGCGCGCAACTCGTGTTAACAGGACCAAACGGCGAGCGCACCGTGAACGTCGATTCGTTCTTCATCGATCTCTTAACAACGGATATCAAGCCCGGCGAGATACTGCGTGAGATTCGCATCAAGAAACCGTCGGGCAAGTTTGGACAGGCATATCAAAAGGTTCCGCATCCAGCATCGGGTTATGCCGTGGTGGGTGTTGCGGTCCATCTCGGGTTGAATGCGGACAACACATGTTCCGGAGCAGGAATCGGCGTTACCGGTGTATCAACGAAAGCCTTCCGCGCACAAGGCGTCGAATCCGCTCTTGCAGGAGCGACTCTGGACGATCAAACAATCGCAGCGGCGGCAGCGAAGGTCTGTGACGGCATCAACCCCACCACCGACCTCTACGCCTCCTCCGACTATCGCCGTCACCTCGCCGAGGTCCACACCCGCCGCGCGCTCAAAGCCGCGCTCGCGAGCGCGAAGTAGAATCGGTTGTTCCGATTCAATTAAGCGTATTGGCGGCTCGGGGCAATCGCCACTGAAGAGGTGCGATGGCTCGCTTGAGAAGTGTGTGTACTTGTTCGCCAGCTCATCTGCTTTTCATCGGCTCAACTTTGATCATCGTTCTGGCGTCCTGGTTAAAGATATGTTGTTGCGAAGATGTTAGAAGTCGAAGCCGTTGAGATAAAGATGTTATTCCGACGATTGAAACGAGCCACCGACTCAGTGACGCTTGAACCGTTATGGCACTCCGCGTATACTGCCGCACATCCAAACGCCGGTGGGCCGGCAAAAGAACAGGCCCCTTCTTTTGCGGCATAAGCCACAGAGGAGGGGCTTTTATTTGAAGAAGCAGTTTTACTCGACTTAGGTTTTGTTCTTCACAAACTACGAACCTCAATACTGGGCACAGATTTTCAACCCGACCTGAAACAAAAACATGTCGACATGAAAATTGGGCTTGATATTGCGTGGCTGGCGAGCAAAAGGATCGTGGAGAGAATTATCTTAGTTACCGCCGATAGTGACTTTGTTCCGGCGATGAAGTTTGCGGGTCGTGAGGGAGTGCAGGTAGTGCTCGTCACCATGGGGCACACGCTGGTGAAACGTGAACTGAAAGTCCACGCAGACGAACTGCGTTCAGTCGTTTACCCGTGAAAAATACGTCGCGGCGTTACTCAGACTGGCGTCTCGCCTTGGCGATGAAGTCCTCGATGTCGGCGATCTTGCGAGGCAATGCTTCGCTCATCCAGCGGACGCCCGTGTCGGTGATTAGCATGTCGTCTTCGATGCGGACGCCGATGCCTTTGTACTTCTCAAAGGCCGGACGGACCGCGGTCACGAACTTGTCCCACTCAGCCGCTGTAAACCCTGGCGGCATCTGGTCCAACGCATCGGGACGAACGTAGATGCCTGGTTCGTTCGTGAATACAACACCCGGCACAAACTTCGACCCACCACCAACGTCGTGAACGTTCATCCCCAACCAGTGCGACGTTCCGTGCATGAACCATAGCCGGTGCTGGCTC
>DASTOZ010000761.1:0-4090 GCA_035762365.1 Pyrinomonadaceae bacterium
CAGGAAAACCGAGAGAAATACTCGGGACAATGGGTCGCTCTAGATGGTGACCGTTTAATTGCCAGCGGATCGACGGCTAAAGAAGTGTACTCTAAAGCGAAGGTTGAAGGCGTTGAGATACCGTTTGTCGAACTGGTCACAGACCGAGAGCCTATGCCGTCTACCGGAGGGTGGCTTTCTTGAGCTAAACAGTGTGCCAAACTAAGCGAGTTCTTATTTGTAAACTATGCAAAGCCTGATTGTTAAAATAAGCAATCCTGATACGGTTCACGCCATCGCAGAGGCAGCGAAGCGCCAAGGAACTACTCCTGAGGCCGCTGCTTTGGAACTCCTTGAAACGGCGGTTCTCGCTCAGAAACCGTTTGAGGAAATCGTCGAGCCGATCGCGCAAAGCTTCGATGAAAGTGGAATGTCAGAAGAAGAACTCGACGACCTGATAAAGCAAACCCCAAAAACCAATCAGCGCCGCTCGTTGAAAGTGTAGTTCTTTTTGCCGATGTCCATCCGATCTATTTCGGATTTTACTTCGCCAGTCTTTCGGACCACAGCGTTCTTGCGACGATAGTCGTTGAGTCCGTCGCTCGAGCCACCCGCGAGATTGGCATCTACGGGTGGCTGATTCGAGCGATGCGGAGTTCATGCTGTTAACCGCGCCGTAAACGATTGTCTACGGTGTGTGATCTCCAAAGATGTCCTGATCGATCCCGCCGTCGTGCGGACACTGGTCGCCACTCCATGCGCCGGTCATTGCATTGAACGTGCGACACTGTTTCACATCGGCGGTGAAGTTATCCTCATCCTCGGTTACTTCGCGCGGATCAATTCCCTGGACGGTGTTGCGCCAGTCAGTCCATGCGCCAAACGAGAAATTCCCCAGTGACGTGATCCACAAATAGTCACCGCCAAACGGTACGGTGCGGTTGTCGAATTGTTCGTAATTGCCGTTACTTCTGACGTCCGTTAGACGCGTGTTACTGGTCCAGGTGGCACCGAAGTTGGTCGAAGTTACCGCCCAAACGTCCAACGCCGGCACGACAGTCCTGTCCGCGCAATTACCGACAGGCCGAGTCGGCGAGTAACACGGATCGTTACGGGTGTCCCACCACAGAGCATGCAGTTGGCCACCATCCGCGGAGATGTCCGGGAAGAACTGATGTCCAACAGCCTGATTGTCAATTAATACCGGCGCCGTATGTGTACCCGTGGCGCCGTCCAACCGTGTGAAGTAAACACCCGATTGGCTGCCTACTCCCGGCGTGACTGAACTGTAAGTTGTGCCTGTGGGCACTTCGGTCCCCGGTTTGGTTGCATCGTAGATGACATATACCCACTCGTGTTGCTGGTCCAACTGATCCGCAGTAGCGCGCGGCGAGGGATCGCGCCGGAAGAAGGTGTACCCTGAGACACAATGATTGGAGAAGTCGCCACAGTCACGCACGATGCTGAATTGTGATTTTCCGTCCTCCTCAGTCTCGCGATCGTCGACCGAACTCGGCGGTATTGGAATGGGCTCAGGCTGAGCCTCATCAAAGGCCCGATACTGGATGAAGTTGGTCAGCACGGCTGGCTTCGAAAACGTCACGCCGCCATCGGTTGATTTAACGTACATGATCGCCGCTTGCTTTTTCTGGGTGAAAGGAAAGTCGGCGCGTACGAAAGTGACGTAGACATGCCCATTTCCAGTGATCGCGATCTCCGGAAATTGAACAAAGTTTATTGCCGGTCCACCAGCTCCGATTTTTACCGGGTGTGAGAAGGTAGCGCCATGATCTGTTGAACGAACGAAATAGATCGCGTTAACGCCGGCTCCTTGAAATCTTGAATAGGCGAAATAGACATTGCCGTCAAAAGGCCCGCCCGTGCGGTCCGCCTCGATGGCCGTCTTGTCATTGAAGATGCCGAGGAAATTCGGCGCGGAGACACCTCGAGCGACGATCGTCGATCCGAGGAAACGCTTGCCGTCGTTGATCGTGTTTCCGTTCTCACCTTCCGGGTTATCGAATCGAGCCACCCACTCGTCGCCAAAGCTTTTTGTCGTTAGAGCCGGATCGCCACTACTCTCAGAGCCCATGAAAACACGCCCGTGGTTGTCCCATGCTATGACGGGATCGCCGGCAGAAGCTGTGCGAATCTGGGCCAAAGCAGCATATGGCGAAGTATCTCCTGGATAACCCGGTACCAACGAGCTTTGGAAACTCGCGCCTCCGTTTTCGGATCTGTAGTAACCGAGCCAGATTGGACCAGCAGGAATGAAGTTTCCTGGAGGAGATCCCGCGTAGGTGCCGCAATAATCATTTGCACTTCCGATCAGGACGTTGGTGTTACGAGGATTGACTGCAACTGCCGGCTCGTTCTGGCGCCCGCGCGCGACCGAACACTCCTGGAGCACGGCGTCTGTATAAGGTATCCCGGTGGCCAGTGTGAATGTGCTTACGTAACCGCCTCCAGGAAAATCATTCGAAAGTCTTACATCGGCGCCCGGAATTGACGCCTGCGCTATAACGAGAAACGCCGTGACTAGCATGCCGGTGATCGCCAGGCAAAGAAGTGTTATCGAATTTGAGTGTTTCACTTGCCCCTCCTTGTAGGAGTGAGCGGCTCAACCAAAGAATTCACGTGATTTCTGGGCTATGGCTGGCGCCACTCACGATTTTGGATGAATTTGTGGGGGAACTATGTTTTTGTCCCTGAGCAGTTACACGGGGCGATTGGCAGTGACTGCCCAGAGCGGGATATTTCAGTATCAAACTGAGTAGGCAGGTGAATTCTAGTCCCAAAATCGTCGTAAGTCAGCAAGAAGTGCTTGTTTGTCCTGTTACAACTCGCATCTGGGGTTTGGGATGTCGACGTGAAGTTCCGCATGGTCCAGCCTACTCGGGTTCGCCAGCTTGATTGCCGACCTTGGTATCTGCCGATCCAAAAACTTTGATTAAGACACCGCGAGCGCTTAAATCGAACTTTTAGCAGTGTCTCAAACTTAAGGTTTTTCTCTGCGGCCTCTGCGTATACTCGGCGTCTCTGCGTTGAACGAGTCATTTAACGCAGAGACGCAGAGAGGTACGCAAAGTTCGCAGAGATAACTCCCAATTTAAGACACCACCGAACTTTTTGCAGAGCAGATCGGTTTATTAATTTAGTGCGATAATGCGGCGATCGCGAACCGACTTTGTCTAGTCCATCAGGAGTGGGGCCAGCATGTGGATATGCTTGAACTGCAAAGAAGAGGTTGAAGAACAATTCGGTGCTTGTTGGAACTGTGAAGCGGACCGGCAGGGTAGACTGCCGAAGTTACGTGCGTTGGGCCGTGAAACCGCGCCGCTCGAAACCGCGGCATTCTTGCGTGAAAAGCACCGGTCCAAGCGCTGCCTGCGCTGCAATGTTCCTTCGAAATTTGCCGGCACAAAGGAATTCCACGAAGGGCCGAGGCTGGGCGTGCTTGGCGATTTTGGCGAGCTGTTTGTCACCAGGACGCGACTCGAAATGTATGTTTGTCCGAAGTGCCTGGCGGTTGAGTTTTTCGCTAGCGATCAGGGCGATGCATCATGAGGTAGAGTGAAGCGAGTGCGATGATCAGCGCCGAACAATTGCAGCAGTACGACGAGAACGGCTTCCTCATCGTCGAAGGGTTTGCGGAGGAGCGCGAGTGTGATGCGTTGCGCGCGAGGGCGAAGGAACTGGTCCATGGCTTTGAGCCGGCGGAGCTTGTTTCGATCTTCACGACGCACGAGCAAAACCGCGTCGCCGATCAATATTTCATGACGTCCGGCGACAAGATTCGTTTCTTCTTCGAGGAGAATGCCTTCCTGCCGAACGGCACGCTGAAGCAACCGAAGGAAAGATCGATCAATAAGATCGGTCATGCGCTGCACGATCTCGATCCGGTCTTCAGCCGGTTTTCACGCAGCGAGAAGGTGAAAGAGATCGCAAGCGCGATTGGCTTTGCGAACTCGTATCTCGTGCAGTCGATGTACATCTTCAAACAACCAAACATCGGCGGTGAAGTGGCGTGTCACCAGGACAGCACGTTCATTTACACCGAACCGACTGACATCGTCGGTCTCTGGTTCGCACTCGAAGACGCGACGATCGA
>DASTOZ010000762.1:0-3634 GCA_035762365.1 Pyrinomonadaceae bacterium
ACTCGTGTACGGTTGGAGAGGATTCACTCCTGTGCGCGCAGGTCGGACTAGCGGGAAGTTCGCATATCGGCAGCCGCGTGATTCTGGCGGGACAAGCGGGAGTGGCAGGCCATCTGACGATCGGCGACGACGTCGTGCTCACCGCGAAGAGCGCGACGAGTCACAACATTCCAGCGGGCAAAGTGATCTCGGGAATTCCCGCGTTCGACAATCGCGACTGGCTGCGATCGACGGCGGCTTTTCGCAGGTTAGGAGATATTGCGCGGTCTGTGCGTGACCTCGAGCGACGTATGAAAGATGCTGACGCTAAGTAATAGCGCCGCCGTCGACGATCACGACCTCGCCGTTCATAAAACTATTTCGCTCACTCACCATGAACGCGGCGTACTCGGCGAGCTCTTCGGGCCGTCCGAGACGTCCGGCTGAGGTCCAGAAGTCGTGCATCTGTAACAGGCGATCCGGCAGCGGAAGGGAATCATTCTCAACATCACCTCGATCGGTGCGATGCGCGCGTTGCCGACTGCGGTGCACTACGCGACCTCGAAAGCGGCGATGATCGGGTTTACGAAGTGTCTGTCGCGTGAGGCGGCGACGTTTGGTGTGCGCGTGAATGCGATTGCGGCGGGGATCTTCGACACCGACCTGGCGCAGGCGCTGCCCGATCGTCTACTTCAAATGCACGACTTCTGGACTTCTGCCGGGCGTCTCGGAAGACCTGAGGAGCTCGCCGAGTACGCGGCGTTCATGGTGAGTGAGCGAAATAGTTTTATGAACGGCGAAGTCGTGATCGTCGATGGCGGTGCTATTACTTAGCATCGGCCTCATCGGTGGTTTTTAATCGTCTCTCGAGTTCACGCACCGTTCGTTGAATATCACCAAGGCGGCGAAACGCCGCTGTCGAACGCAGCCAGTCGCGATTATCAAACGCCGGAATTCCCGAAATAACTTTGCCCGCCGGAATGTCGTGACTGGTCGCGCTTTTCGCAGTCAGTACGACATCGTCGCCGATTTTTAGATGACCGGCGACCCCTGCCTGTCCCGCAAGTATCACGCGGCTGCCGATGTGTGAGCTGCCCGCAAGTCCCACTTGCGCGCACAACAACGAATCTTCGGCGACCGTGCACGAGTGCCCGATCTGGACCAGGTTGTCGATTTTCGAACCACGTCCGATACGGCTCTCGCCCACCGACGCGCGATCGATCGTCGTGCCCGATCCAATCTCGACGTCGTCTTCAATGACAACCCGGCCCGCCTGCGGGATCTTGAGCCAGCGTTTTTGTTCATCTTTTGCGTAACCAAACCCGTCACAACCGATCACGGAGTTGTTGTGAATGATCACTCGTTCGCCGATCACTGTCCGCTCGCGCAGAGCGACGCCCGAATGGATTACGGATCCGGCGCCGATCGTCACGTCGTCGTAGATCGTGACGTTCGGATGAATCGTGACGCGTCGGCCAATCTGTACGTTGCGACCGATCACGCTGTGCGCGCCGACGGCAACTTCATCCGGCGCCAGTTGTGCGCTCGGATCGATAACGGCGGTGGGATGGATGAACGCCTGGAACGCGGGATCAGGATAAAAAATTCGGAGCGCACGCGTGTAGGCGAGATACGGATCTTTCGCGCGGAGTATCGAGATCTGCCGATCGATCTGCGCATCTTCGGCGGCGTAGACGGCGGCAGCGCGCGTTGTATTCACGCGGGGCGTGTAGCGCGGGTTGGCGAGAAAGGTCACATGCCCTTCGGTCGCCTCATCCAATCCCGCGGCGCCAGTTATCTCGATGTCGTTGTCTGTTCCTTCAAGGCGAGCGCCGGTCAGATCGGCGAGTTCTGAAAGTTTCATGCGCGGAGTTTATCGCACCCGGTTACATGATTGATACTGGATCGATCTCGAGGTTAACAGAACGCAGGTTTGTGACTGTCTTGAGCGCCGCATCGGCGACTTCGCGAACCTGCTTTCGACTCCGCGACTTTATCAGCAACTGGTAACGGTGCTCGTTCTTCAGCCGCGCGAGCGGCGCGGGCGCCGGGCCGAGTATCCGGCACTTGCGATCTTTGTTCGCGAGATCGAGCTGTTTTCGCAGCTCGAGACTGTCAGCCCGAACGCGACCGAGATCTGGTCCGTGCACCAGCAGGCTGGCCAGCGCCACAAACGGCGGATACGAATGGTTCTTACGATAATTGATCTCTTCGTTATAGAAGGCTTCGTAGTCCTGCGCGCACGCGTGTCGCAGCGCGTAGTGATAAGGGTGATAGGTTTGAATCAGCACCTTGCCCGGACGGTCGCCGCGGCCCGCGCGTCCCGCGACTTGCGTGATCAGTTGAAACGTTCGCTCCGCTGAACGGAAATCCGGCAACGCGAGGCCCGTGTCGACTGACACGACACCCACCAGAGTTACGTTCGGAAAATCGTGACCCTTCGCCAGCATCTGCGTGCCGACCAGCGTATCAATCTCGCCGTTGCTGAAGTCAGCCAGCGACTTCTCAAACACCCTGCGACGCGCCGTGGTGTCGCGATCGATGCGCGCCACGCGCAGCACGGGAAAGAATTGCGTCAGCATCTCTTCGAGTTGTTCCGTGCCCTCGCCGACGTAGTAGATGTACTTCTTCTCGCATGAGGGACACACACGCGGCACTGCGCGGCGATGGTTGCAGTAATGACAGACCATCACCCGCTCGCTGCGGTGATACGTCAGCGTCACGTCGCAGTTCGGGCACTGAATCGTCTCGCCGCAGGAGCGACAGAGAATGAACCGCGAGTAACCGCGCCGGTTGAGCAGGATGATCGACTGCTCCCTGCGCTCGTGAGTCGCGCGAATCGCTTCGAGCAGTTCGTCCGAAAACACGCGCGGTTTCCCGTGACGTGCGAAGACGTTGCGCATGTCGATAATCGTTGCGAGCGCCATCGGCCGGGCGCCGACACGCTGCGGCAGACTAAGCAACGCGTATTTGCCGTGACGCGCGTTGTAGAACGATTCCAGTGAAGGTGTGGCGGAGCCGAGCACGACGGCCGCCGATTCCTTTTGCGCGCGGACGATTGCCGTGTCGCGCGCGTTGTAGTAGGGCGACTCCTGCTGCCGGTAACTCGATTCGTGTTCTTCGTCGACGACGATCAGTCCCAGGTTCTGCACGGGAGCAAACACCGCCGAACGCGTGCCGATGACGATCCGCGCATCGCCGTTCTTCACGCGTGTCCACTCGTCAAACCGTTCGCCTTTCTGCAACGACGAATGAAAGATCGCAACCTGATCGCCAAACTCGGCGCGCAGCCGGCGCGAGAAGACCGGCGTCAGGGCAATCTCCGGCACGAGCATCATCGACGAACGTCCGAGATCAAGCGCGTTGCGCATGGCGCGAATGTAGACTTCCGTCTTGCCGCTGCCCGTCACGCCGTGCAAGAGAAACGCTCCGTACGTCCCGCGCGCAATCTGTTGCTCGATGTCGCGCAGCACATTGCTTTGTGCGCTCGTCAGCGTGAATGTCTCAGGTTTCAGCGTCGACGTGTGGGCCAACGGATCGCGACGGACCGCCTCGTCGTAGATCTCGACTCGTCCTTTCTTCGCGAGCGAAGCAACAGTCGACGCGCCAACGTCGGCCAATTCGCAAAGCGCTTGCAGCGACATCGGTCCGCTCT
>DASTOZ010000763.1:0-2907 GCA_035762365.1 Pyrinomonadaceae bacterium
AACATCCTCGTCTCCGGCCGTGCGCCGAACTTCAACGCGAAGTTGACGGACTTTGGTCTCGCGAAGAGCTTCTCGCAGTCAGGCATGAGCGGTGTGACGATGGCGGGCGAGATGGCCGGCACTCTCGCGTACATGCCGCCCGAGCAGCTCCGCAATTTTCGTGACGTCAAACCGCAGTCAGACATCTACGCCGTCGGCATGACCGCGTACAGTTTGCTGTCGGGTTCGCTCGCGCTCAATCTCACCAGCAAGTCGAGCGTGAACGAGACGATTCGCTCGATTTTCGAGCAACCGGCGGTGCCGCTTCGGCAACGCGCTCCACACGTCCCCAATGCCGTTTGCGACATCATCGACCGCGCGCTTGCAAAAGATCCTGCACAGCGCTGGCAATCCGCCGCCGCCATGCGCAATGCCCTCCAGCACGCCGCCGCGTGAGTACGCGTTTGTACCATCGGTGAAAAATTAAGCCTTTACTTAGACAGTTTTCGCCCGCATAATTTCGCGGGAGGAGAGCCCCTGATTATGAGATCTATTTGGAAGGGTCATATTCGGTTCCTGCTGGTTGCCATCCCGGTTCGCATCTACAACGCTATCGAAACCAGCGAAAAGATTCAGTTCAACCAGTTGCACCGCGAGGACTATGGCCCAATCGGCTACGACAAGCGCTGCAAGAAGTGCGGCGAGATTGTGACCAACGATCAGATTACGAAGGGCTATCAATACGAGCCCGAGCGCTGGGCTATTGTCGAACCTGACGACATCGCCAAGATCAAGATCAAGACGACGAAAGCCGTCGACATCGTCGGGTTTGTCGATCGCGAGGAGATACCGACGACGTTTTACGACGCGCCGTACTTTGCTGGTCCCGACGGCGCGGTTTCGGAGAAGCCGTACGCCTTGTTGCGCGAAGTGATGAAACAGACGGGCAAGATCGGCGTCGGCAAAGTCGTGTTGCGCGATCGTGAAGATCTCGTGGCCGTGTTTCCCCACGACGACGGACTGGTTTTGCAAAAGCTTCATTACCCGCACGAGCTGCGCAAGATGCAAGACGTTCCCGATCTCGAGAACGTGCAAAAACTCGACGCAACGAAGCTGAACAAGAACGAGATGAAGCTCGCGACCACGTTGGTCCAGGAAATGGCCACGACGCTTTCCGAGATCGACACGGCAGACAATTATCACGAAGCGCTCCGCACGCTTATCGAGTCGAAGATCGCCGGCAAGCAGGTGGCGGAGTACGAAGTTGAAGAAGTGCCGAGACTTGATATCATGAGCGCGCTCAAGAAGAGCCTGCAGGCCTCGAACCGCAAGCCAATGGTCAAGGCGCCCGCAGCCGCCGCGAAGAAGAAACCGCAGATCGAGCTGGTGAAACCGCGTGCGGCGAAGAAGCGCAAAGTCGGGTGATCTGTTTTCGTAGTAAATGAAAGATCCGCGCCCTAAGGTAATCTCATTTCCCTCACCTGTCCCTTCAAAGGCAGATTACCAACGTGTCAAATCTTCCTACTCGATCCGAGAGATCAAACAGCTCTTCGGACTGAGTGAGAAGACTATTCGCCGTTGGACGGAACAGGGGATCATCCAGGCGTCGCCTGCGTCGCAGTCGCCGGATTTTGTTTACGACTTCAATGCGTTGACTCAGTTCAGACGCGTGCGTGAGTTGCGCGCGCAGGGACACAGCATTCGGCAGATCGAAGCCGAGCTTCAGGGACAGCTCAACCTGTTTCGCGTCGAGACGCCGCCTCGTCTGGCACGGCTGCTGACGCCGTTTGAGGAAGCGCTGCTGCTTCACGAACAAGGCGACGCGGCGGCTGCCGAGCATTACCGTGAGGCAATCAGCGAAGGCGACAACGTTGCCGAAGCGTATTGCAACCTCGGCATCATCAACCTCGAACGCGGAGAACTCTCGAACGCGCTCGACAACTTCACTCGCTCGTTGAAAAACGATCCGCGACACGTCGAGGCCCACTACAATCTCGCCAATCTTTATTACGACGCCGGAGATCTTCAGCTCGCGAAACTTCATTACGAAGCGGCCGCGCAGATCGAGCCGGGGTTCGCGCTGGTTTACTTCAACTTGTCGCTCGTCTATCACAAGCTCGGCGACATCGACGCTGCTTCGGCCACGTTGGAAAAGTATCGCGAGTTGGAACCGGAAGACGAAGACCTCGAAGTGCTCAACCAGCTCTTGAAGGCGATGAAGAGCGGCTCGCCGTTTACGAATAAATGATTGTGCAGGGATTGATGGCGGTGGGCAGGAGGGCTGCCCACCTGGTCTAGTATTGGATCGCAAGAAAGGTGAACGATCCGCTTACGTAGGTACGTTAGAGAAACTGCCAATCTGGGCGGGCTTCCAGAGTCTCAGGGGCCTGGCCGGGTCGGTGCTCTTCCGCGTACTAAAAACGTCGGTTCGAGTGGCGGATTCTGCCGCTCACGACTATAATCGCGCTCTCCCAAGGCGGCTTCTGCGTTCTAAGAAGCTGAGTTAACAGGCCCGATTCAAGGAGGTTCCCCATGACCAACTCCAGGTGTCGCGTACTGTGCGTCGACGACCATCACGATACGTCAGAAATGCTTCAGATGCTGCTAGCCGAGGAGAATTTCGACGTCCATACGGCAGCAACGGTGGAAGAAGCGTGTCAGATGGCTGAGAGCTTTCAGTATGACTTGTATGTTCTCGACAAGCGTTTGCCGGATGGAACGGGTTTGGAGTTGTGTGAGAAGTTGAACGAGGTCACGCCGGGAGTGCCGTGCATCTTCTACACCGGAGATGCGTACGAGATTCACCGCCGGGAGGCGATGGCCGCCGGCGCCGCCGCGTACGTGGCAAAGCCGAACATCGAAGCGCTCATCACCACGGTTCACGACCTACTGGCCAACAGCGAGTGCGCAACCGCCGCTGATTGATGT
>DASTOZ010000764.1:0-3440 GCA_035762365.1 Pyrinomonadaceae bacterium
GAGATCAACGAGCCGAACGCCATGCAGGTCAGGCCTGAACACATCATTGACGTGATCTCGCAGGAGTCGCGCATCCCGCGCGACCTGATCTACCGCGACACATCCGACCGCTTCAAAGAACTCGAGGAGTTGTTGGCCCGCCGCGTCATCGGCCAGAAAGAGGCCGTCAGGGCGGTCGCCCAGCGCCTGCGGCTGAACAAAGGCCCTCTCAAAGAGAACTTTTACAAACCCGACGGCGTGCTGCTTTTCCTGGGGCCGACCGGCGTAGGCAAGACCGAGCTGGCAAAGGCGGTGGCCGAAGCGATGTTCGGCGACGAGGAGAAGATGGTCCGGATAGACATGAGCGAATATCAGGACGGGACCATCGCCATCGAAAAACTGATCGGCATGCCGCGCGGCATCGTCGGTTCGGAGCGCGGCGGCATTCTTACCGAGCAACTGCGCGAGAATCCGTACACGGTGTTGCTGCTGGACGAAGTCGAAAAAGCTTCGCCTTATCTGATGAACCTGTTCCTACAGGCATTCGACGAAGGCTGGCTCACCGACGGCCGCGGCAAGAAGGTCTACCTGTCAGACGCCATCATCATCATGACTTCCAACCTCGGGTCGGAGAGTTTCAAACGGTTCGAGAAGCCGCTGGGATTCGGCACGAAGACCGCTTCAGACTTTCGCGCCGTGAAGAACGAAGTAATGAAAGCCGCGGAGACACGGTTCTCGCCGGAGTTTCGCAACCGTATCGACGAGATCATTGTCTTCTCGCCGTTGACGATGGACGAAGTGCGGCAGATCGCAAGGTTGTATCTCGAGAAGCTGCGACGGCAGATGGAACGGCAAGGCAAGCTGGTGGAAGTGACCGAGGCGGCAGTGAATCAACTGACGGAGAGCGGTTACAACACCGCTTACGGCGCGCGCTTCCTGAAACGGCACATCGACGAGAAAGTGAAACTGCCGATCACGGGCATGTGGAAGACTTCGTCGCGGTTCCGCGTTGACGTTGAGAACGGCGAGATTGTGGTGACGCCTGACGGCGGCCCCAAGCCCGAGTTCAATTGAAGTTACAACCAGTAATCCTCTCACTACTTTTCTTGGCGTGCCTGGGCTTCGTTGCTTCCACTTCGCAAGCCCAGACCGCGCCTGCTCCCGCAGTTGACGAGAAATCCAAAGCCATCATGGACCGCGCCATCGAAGCTCTCGGTGGCGCGAACTATTTGAACATCAAAACCGTCACCGGCAGGGGTTTCTACACGGTCATGCACGACGGCGCCTCGCAACTGCCGCAACGTTTCGTCGACACAATCGTCTATCCCGATCGTGAGCGCACCGAGTTCACCAGCCTTGGCATCAAGACGATTCAGACCAACAGTGGCGATACCGGCTGGATGTTCGACGGCGCGGTGAAGAAGATCAGCGATCAATCACCTACGCAGGTCGCGGAGTTCAAGCGCGGCATGCGCACGAGCCTCGAGAACCTGCTGCGTGGCTGGTGGCAAAAAGAGGGTGGGAAGATCGTTTATGTGGGTCGTCGGGAAGCGGGGTTGGCGAAACGCAATGAGACGATCCGGTTGACGTATCCGGATGGGTTTTGGGTTGAGTATGAGTTTGGAGCAAGGGATGGATTGCCGGCCAAGGTGCTTTACAAACGCATGCGACGCGATCCGGATTCGGGTGATGAGGTTGAGACGAACGAAGAAGATCAGTTACTGAAGTTCATCACCGTTCAGGGCATCACCGCACCGTGGGTCGTCGATCACTTTGTGAACGGTAAGCAAGTAACACGTATCAACTACGAAGACGTTAAATACAACCAACCCGTTGACGACGCCCTCTTCGCGAAACCCACCGACGTGAAGAAAATCAAATAAGTGAGATCCGCCAGAGGCCCGCGCGACTTTTAGCGAGAGTTCAATATTTTAAATCGCTAATCCACCGTCTACCTGGATCACCTGACCAGTTATATACCTCGCATCAGCAGACAGCAGAAATGCCGCGATCCGCGCAACCTCATCCGGCTCGGCAAAGCGGCCCAACGGGATCTGCTCGATGATCTTCGCCTGATACGTTTCGTCTAACTTCCCCGCCATGTCAGTCGCAACCATCCCCAGCGCCAGCGCATTCACCGTGACCTTCCGGCTCGCAACTTCCTTCGCCAGCGCCTTCGTCAATCCAACCATCCCCGCTTTCGACGCCGAATAATTCGACTGCCCCGGCATTCCGACCTCGCCACTGATCGACGAGATATTCAGTATCGATCCCCCCGTGTCCTGCCGCAGCATGGTGCGCAACGCAGCCTTCGCAAAATTCCACGCGCCCTTCAGGTTCGTGTCCATCACCTCGTCCCAGTCTTCTTCTTTCATGCGGAGGATCAGGTTGTCGCGCGTGATACCGGCGTTGTTGACGAGAAAGTCGATGCGGCCAAACGCGTCCTTAACCTGCTTCACCATCTCCGCCGCCGCTTCCGTGTTCGCCACGTCGCACTGGACCGATAAAACGCGCACACCCAACGCCTCGAGTTCCGCTTTCAGTGCATCGGCAGCTTCCGCGCTTTTCGCGTAATTAAACGCGACGTCAGCGCCGCGTTGGGCCAGTTCGACCGCGATCGCGCGCCCGATACCACGCGTCCCTCCCGTGACGATCGCCGCGCGCCCGGCAAATGGTTTTTGATCAGACAAACCAGTACCCCTTTCTTGACAGTCGATTCTGTGTCGTTTAGCGTGGCCCTTTCTTTAACATAACTGAGCGGAACTGAACAAATGCTTGACCTGAATTACGTACGCGACAACATCGACACAGTGACAGAAGCCCTGGAGAAGCGACATGCCTCCGACGAGATGTTCGCTCAACTGAAAAACTTTGCCGATGCCGATAAAGATCGCCGGACTGCGATTGGCGAATCCGACCAACTCAACGCGGAGCGAAACAAATTAAGTAAAGAAATCGGCGGTCTGATGAAGCAAGGCGCCACGGATGACGCGGCCAAACTGCGATCGCAGGTCAATGAACTGAAGGAGCGTATGTCTGACGCTGACGCAGCGCGGGATCGCTCAGAAGAGCGCATGCGCGAGATTCTGTTGACTCTGCCGAACATTCCTCACGAGAGCGTTCCGGTTGGCGAAAGCGAGGAAGACAATGTCGAGGTACGACGTTGGGGAACGATGCCGCAGTTTAACTTCGAACCGAAGGACCACGTCGACCTCGGTCTCGCTCTCGGTATTCTCGATCTCGAACGCGCGACGAGACTCGCATCGGCACGTTTCGCGATTCTCAACGGCGCCGGCGCGCGCCTCGAACGTGCCCTGATCAACTTCATGCTCGACGTCCAAACTCGCGAGCACGGTTATCGCGAAACGCTGCCGCCGTTCATCGTCAATCGCGCTTCGCTCCTGGGCACCGCGCAGTTGCCAAAGTTTGAAACTGATCTTTTCAAGCTCCAGGACGATCGC
>DASTOZ010000765.1:0-2417 GCA_035762365.1 Pyrinomonadaceae bacterium
AGGGTATTGGGATGTGTCTAGGAGTATTTGCCAGTTATGAGCAGAGAGGCTGAGTGTACGTGGTAAGGCTATCATGTGAGCTTCCTTACGAAGTGGAGGCCAGGAGGAACACGGCAGAATCTATTACAGTCCGTCAAAGAAAGCAAAGCAAAAACGCAGGCTACATCATGGTTTTTTCGGGAATCACATTCCTAAACTTAGAGCCACCGCCGCGGCTCTTCAGGTAAGTGCTCCCCCAGTGGACTCGCCTGTAGCAGGCTCCGAGTAACAGTATGAAGCGGGGCACTGAGTTTGCCGACGGAGCTAACCTCCGCGCCCCGCAATTCAAACTTAGATCATCTGATAACCGAGCTTGATTGAGTCACTGCTCGGGTTGTTGAGCTGGTAGACGATCATGTCGCCTGCACCCACGGCAATGGTGTTTTCACCGGTATTGATCGGCGACGTTGTGCCGCCTTGATGCCAGACGTAGATTTGTCTCGCGGGCTGTGCCGGTCCGTAGTAGACCCAGAGCGTTCCGGACTTCGGCACTACGATCTCGGTCCATCCCGGAGCAGGGTTCACGTAAGTGAGCCAATAACTCGACGGAAAAGTTTCAGACGTTTCCAATTTCGCGTCAGCGACATTTGGTGGGTTCTCCATTTTATTTCTCCTATAGTTTGAGGGTTGAGTTGAGAGAGTTTCAGCGGGCTTGAAGAAGCCTCGTTCTATTAACGCGAGAACTTCAATGGAACACCACCACGCGTAACGTTATTAGTGAAGACTTGATTGCGAAAGGTTGAAGACGAGGCATATCGCCCCACGCGTGCAGTGGTCCATGAGGCATAACACCTCACGCGTGAGACGTCGACCAGTTTACTTCTTCTCCGGATACAACGAGACCTTCACGTACGACGATGTATTCAAGTACTTCTGCGCGGCCTGCTTGATCGTCGCCGCATCGAGCTTCTTGTAGAACTCGGGCAACAACCAGATGCCTGCGGGATCGTCGCCGTGAAAGTAGCGTAGCGCGATCTGGGTCAGCAGATATCCATTCTGCGTGCTGCTCGTCTCAAACTCACGCAGCAGCGCTTCTTTCTCGTCCGTCAACTGCTTCACCGTCGGGCCTTCGGTCTTGAACTTCTCGATCTCTTCAAACACACGCTTGATGAGATCGTCCGTCCGGTCAGGCGCGCTACCAAACTGGATCGAGATCGAAAACTCCTGCCGCGGATACTTCTGGTATCCATCGTTGACATTAACGCTGTACGTCCCGCCGAGCTCTTCACGCAGTTCCTGGAGCAAACGCATCTCCAGAATCTCTGTCATGGCCCGCAACGCGACGCGATTCTCCTGAGTGAAATCGAATGGACCATCGAACACGATCATCGACAGACTCTTCGGTTCGATTCCTTTCTCGACTCGCTTCACCACCACCCCGGTCGGATACTTGACCCCAACATCTTTCCACGTCTCTTTGCGGTTCAGCGAAGGCAACGAAGCGAGATAACGTTCGACGAGCGGCTTCAGCGTCTCAGGGTCAAAACTGCCGACGAAGTAGAACGTGAAATCACTCGCATCGGCGAAACGGTCCTTGTAGAACGCCAGCGACTTGTCGAGGTTCCACTGGTCCACCGTCGCCACAGTCGGACGTTGGCGCCGTGGATGGTTCTGGTAAAGCGCCTTCGTCAATTCGTTGTAAAACTCAAACTCCGGCACGACGCTCTGGTTCGCAAGCAACGCCTTCATTTGCGTTGCCTGCACGCTGAACGCATTTGCATCGGCCCGCGGTTGTGTGAACCGGAGATAGATGAGCTGGAACATCGTCTCGAGATCTTTGCGCGAGCTGTTTCCGGTCAATCCTTCTTCGAGCTCGCCGATGAAAACGTTCGCCGACGCCACCTTTCCGGTCAACATCTTCCCGAGGTCGATCAAGCTGAACTTACCAAGGCCCCCGGCGCTGATCACTTGTGTAGCGGTGCTGGCGGGAATGTAATCCGCGTCGCTGGCCAGCGACGTTCCACCTGGACTCGACGCGCGAAACAGAATCTCATCGGCCTTGAAGGTCGTCGGTTTCAAAACTACTTTCGCACCGTTGCTGAGCTGCCAGATTGTCAGACCAGCCTTCTCATTCGTCGTGACGTTGACGATCTTGCCGGGCGTCGGTAGCGACTCGATCAGTGCTGCTGTCCCCACCGTGTCGACATATGCTTTCAGATCCGACGGCGGCGGCTCTTTGATGATCGCGGCGAGCTTTGCTTCATCCGGTAACGACACACCTGCCTGTTGCGGCGCGGTCAACACGACCAGACGATTCTTCGGGCTGTCAGGAAACCACTCATGCGCGAGTTTGTTGATCTCTGCGAGCGTGATCCCCGGCAGGAAACGTTTGTGCAGTTCGTACTCGTCATCGGCGCTGGGCAGCGTCTCGCCTTGCA
>DASTOZ010000766.1:0-4750 GCA_035762365.1 Pyrinomonadaceae bacterium
GTTCAGAATCAATTTTTGGAAAGTAGCGCCGTTTTCGAGCTGAACGGTGACGTTCGTGAACGGCGTGTTGCCGGCGCCGCCAACGAGCACGGCCTGGCCGCCGCTGACACCGAGGGTGTGGTCGCCGGACGTCGACGTGAAATCCACGATAAACCCTGCGCCCGAGCCGTTAAAGTCGCCCTGGACCAGCGTACCCGCGTGAATCAGGGAACCGTTGTTGAAGAGCACGTTGTCAGTGCCCTGATTGCCGGGGTTGCCGACAGTGATAGTGATCGGATCGGCCCACGCATTGGACGAAGCTGCCATCATCACGACGGTCGCCGCCAGGGAGAGCACGAGGCGTTGGAGGTTAAAAATCCGGGGCATTCTTGGAACTCCTAATGTGTTCAGGTTGCGAAACCATAGAAAGGAAAGTGTTAATCCGGCAGGCGTTCCAATTAGGAATGACGGATTGAGGGGATGAAGCGGAGGATGCGGCCGATGATGGCGCGTGCGGGCGGGAGCCCAAAGAGGTAACCGACCGCGAAGTAACAGGCGCCGTAGACGCCCAGGACCACTATCGCGAGAGGAATCGGGTGCCAGCCCGCGACGAAGAGCTTCAACCCCCATCCCAAGGCGGCTCCCAACAGTGCTCCAACCCAGAGTTTGGCGGCGTAGGAACCGGGCAGTCCCGTGCGTCCGATTCGTTTGTTCAAACTTCTCCGCAGCAGCACGAACTCGACCCAACCCGCAACGCCCGAAGCGACGGTGATTCCGGCCGCTCCGAGCCTAGGGTCGACGCCGAGCAGCCGCGGCAAGTGCAGCGAACAGAAGTAGCCAAGCGCACCACCGAACGCGACCCGCAACACGGCATATTTCAGCGGCGTGCGCGTGTCGCGCAAAGCGTAATAGGTCGACGAGTAAAGCCGTCCCATGGTCGATGCGAGCAGCCCGACAGCAGAGCCCGCGAGAATGGTCCAAACGTAGAGCGAATCGTCGCGCGTGAATTTACCCGTTTGATAAAGCACCGCGGCGATCACGTCGCCGAGCGCCAGAAACGCGACAGCAGAAGGAACGATGAAGAAGCTGATGCGTTTCAGTCCCTCTTCAAGCCGGTGCCGCAGCGTTTCGGCAACCACACTCGCGGTGCCTAACGTCTTTGACATCGCCGGCAATTCGGCCGCTGAGACCGACATGCCAAACAAGCTGACGGGAAGCGTGTAAAGGCTCTGCGCGTAGTTGAGAGCGACCACCGCGCCCTGCCCGAGAAAGCTCGCGAGCCCGGCGTCGACGAAGGCGCTGATCTGGACCACGCCACGGCTCATGAATACCGGGAAGAAACTGTGCAGCACTTGCCTGACATGTGCACTCGCAAGCGTGAGCTCCGGACGAAAGCGACGAAGCAGACGCAGCACTGTTGGCAATTGCACGCAAAACTGAAGCACGCTGCCGGCAACCGAACCCCACGCCGTCATCGCGGCGAGCCGCGAGAGATCGACCTGGTTATCGAAATAGAGCAGCGCGGCGATGATCGCGGCGTTCCACGCGACGGGCGCGGTGTAAGAAATGAAAAAGCGATGGTGGCTGTTCAGAATTCCGAGACACCACGCCGACAGGACCAGCATGCCCGCGCCGGGAAACAGGATTCGCACGAGTGTGATCGCGAGGTCTCGTCGTTGCGGCTCAAAACCGGCGGCAATGATCGTGACGATGTAAGGCGTGGTCAGCACGCCGATCAGCACGACGACGGCCGTGACCAGGGCCAGAATGCCGAAGACGGCGTTCGCCGTTTTCGTGGCCTCTTTTTCGTCTTCCTGGGCCAACAGCTTTGCGTAGACCGGAATGAACGAAGCGGAGAGCGCGCCTTCGCCAAAGACGTTCTGAAGGAAGTTCGGAATGCGAAAGGCCGCGCTGAACGCGTCGCCTTCCGCCGAGCGGCCGAAGTAGTGCGCGAAGATGCGTTGGCGAATGAGGCCGACGATGCGGCTGATGAGGATTCCAGCGCCGACGAAGAACGCGGAGCGCCCGGTGCTGGGTGGCGCCGGTTTCGGCGGTGCGGCTGGTTCGAGTGGCGCCGTGCCTACCTGTTCGATAGTTTCGCCGGCGACCGTACCGGGAGATTTGTCGGTGGTGATTTCGGGATCTCGTGTCAGAGAGCGTAGTCCTTCATCTTGTTGAGAAGTGTTTTATAGCTGACACCGAGATCTTCGGCAGTTTTGCTTTTGTTACCGAGATTGGCTTCGAGCACGTGGACGATCTTACGGCGTTCGACCACTCGCAAGGCGCGATGGCCCACGTCGGAAAGTGTGCCGGACAGGTCGAGTTTGCCGATCACTTCCGCATCGCCGTCGCCCGCCCTCGCCTGCACATCGAGATCCGGAAGACCAAGATCGCGCGCCTCGAGCGTCATTGTGTCTGTCAGAATACAGGCGCGCTCGATCGCGTTCGCGAGTTCGCGAACGTTTCCCGGCCAACGATGCTGTCGCAATGCAGACTCCGCTTCCGGACTGATTTGCGCCTCACGTCCGCGCAGTTCCTTTCCGATCTCCGCCGCGAAGTGACGCGCAAGCAACACGACGTCATCGCCACGATCGCGCAGCGGCGGTATCTCGATCGGAAACACTGCCAAACGGAAGAACAGGTCGCCGCGAAATTCACCGTTCTCAACCGCGGCCTTCAAGTCTTTATTCGTAGCGGCGACAACGCGAACGTCAACCGCCACCGGCGCTCGCCCACCAATTCGATCGACAACCTTCTCTTCAATTGCGCGCAGTAGTTTTCCCTGGACCGCAACTGGCAACTCACCAATCTCGTCGAGAAACACCGTCCCGCCAGCGGCCAGTTCAAACTTGCCCTGTCGCCGATCGCTCGCGCCCGTAAACGCACCGCGCTCGTGACCAAACAGTTCGTTTTCGATCAGCGTTTCCGGAATCGCCGCACAGTTGATCGCGACAAACGGCTTATCACGCCGCGACGAAAGATGATGAACAGCACGCGCAAACAACTCCTTGCCGGTACCCGATTCGCCGAGCAGCAACACAGTTGCCTCCGTTTGCGCGACTCGCTGCGTCTCGCCGACCGCGCGTTTCAAAGCGTCCGATTCGCCGACGATGCGCGGAAAGCCGTACCGGCGCGACCATTCTTCACGCAACAACACATTCTCCGTTCGCAGTCGCGCTTGTTCCAGCGCGCGTTCGACCAGCAACAACAGATGATTCGAATCGACTGGCTTCTGCAGGAAGTCGTGAGCGCCGTCTTTCATGGCCTGCACGGCTTCGTCGATCGAGCCAAACGCAGTCATGACGATCACGGGAACATCCGCGTCGGCGCTGCGAGCGGAGCGCAGCACGTCGAGACCGGAGCCGTTGGGCATGCGCAGATCGGTGAGTATTAGTCGATGGCGAGCAGTGGCGATTTCGTTGAGTGCGGATGAGGCGTCGGCCGCTTCGGCGACGCTGTAGCCGGCATTCTCGAGAGTCAGTCGCAGTACGCGGCGGAGGCTGTCTTTGTCTTCGACAAGTAGGATGTCAGCCATCCGTCAGAGAATAACACGGATGAAACAGAGGCGATCTACTGGCGGTTGAATTAGAACTCGCGAATGTCGCGGATGATGTCGCCCATCGTTTCTTTCCCGGTCTTGACCCAAACGGAATCGTACTTGAGCTCCGCCGTGCCACCGCCATCAGTGTGGAATATAGGCGCCATAAACGGATGCGGCTGTCCATTTTCCGCCGCGGGCCACGAACGAGCAAACTTGGCGATGTAGATCGACCCGAGCACGTTTCCGTTACCGCCGCCGTCGCGATTGACCGTGCCTTCGCCAAGCACAAGAATGATTCCCTTGAACTGCGGGTTACCGTTCAGGATCAAGTTGCCCGTGACGATCATGAGTCCAGCGCCGCCGTCCAGTGTGGCGTTCCCATTTACAAAGGTGAATTTAGGATCGGCGTCAGTTCCCGCGATGCCGCTGAAGCTGGTGTAGTAACGGCCCAGGCTTCGCGCGACCGACTGCATTTCAGTCAGGAACTCGCGCGCCTTATCAGCGGTCTGCAACCATTCGGGTAGATCACTCATGGGGATGATTGCGGTTTTGGTGTCCTGGACGGTGGCGCCTTTTGTGATTGCGTTGTCGGCGACGACTTTGTCAGCCGCATGCGTAACGCCAAATGCCGGCAGATCGCCTTCTGCGACTGCGTTGTCGTGACCCGTATAGAACTTTGCAGCGCTATCGCCGACGTCGAACGTCATGGCTGCGCCGCTGTCGGCCCCGCGCATCACGAGCATGGCTTTGGGCGCAAAGTCGAAAGTCGTCTTCTCAACGACCATCTCCATACGCTTGATGGAGCCGTTTGGGCCATAGCCGGTCGATTGCACCTGGATTCGTTCAGGCCTGTACGTCGCATCGGTGTTACGTTTGGTTCCGTCCCAATCGTCGGGATCCATTACGATGACGCTGTAGGAGTAAAGCGCGCCTGTCGGTGTCACGCGCCCGTCGTCGTCGTCGTAGTCGAGCCACGCTGATAATCGAGAGACCGGAAAACTGTTGTCGCTCGACTTGTTTCCTTTCGTCTTGTCGACGGCATTGAGAAAGTTCATTTTCGTCGTGCTTGCAATGCCGTGCGGCGCAACGTGGCCACGCAGCACGTTTAGTGTCGCTTCCAATCCCGTTTCGGCGGCGTAGTATGCTTGCAACTCAGCAGTGCCTTCGATCGAGGTTGTGGCGGACATGCCGCTGGTGAGAATCACAGTTCCGGCAACGGCAAGCAGCAGC
>DASTOZ010000767.1:0-7747 GCA_035762365.1 Pyrinomonadaceae bacterium
AGCGGCGCTTCGCCGGATCGGCTCACGCGTTTTCAAAAAGCGCGCGGCCTGATGAAGCTCGCTCAGTCGCTGTTCGGCGAGTCAAAGCACGATCAAGCCGCCGAATTGTACGATCAGGCCAAAGCGCTGTTCGAACAACTCGGCGACGATCCGGAGGCATTACTCGCCAACTTCTGGAAGGCGTTTTGTTACGTGCAACGCGGCAACACTCAGCAAGCTCTGCCAATCCTGACCCGGATCGAAGCTCAATCCGCCGAACGAAACTACAAATGGTTAGGCGCGATGACGCAAAACGGATTCGCCAACCTGCACGAGCGCTCAACCGAGTACTCACAAATGGCCGCCAACAGTTGGTCGTCGTACACGCTCTCAACGCAGATTTCGGATGACAACGGTGCGTTGCGCGCACTCAACATGCTCGCTGCCACTTACCGTCGTCTCGGCAACTATCGTCAGTCGCTTAAGTTCGCGCGAAAGGGTCTCGAGCTTGGGCGCGACATCTCGGCCGACAACAGCCAGATGATCGGGTTCTACGCGACCTGCGCGTGGAGTTTCAATTCGTTGGGCCATTCCGCTGTTGCACTCGAGTACGAGAAACAGGCCCTCTCGCTCGCACAGGCAATGAACAACCCGCTAACGCAGTCGCGGTATCACGTTCAGATGGGCTTGATCCAGGGGATGCTCGAGAAACACGACGAAGCGGTAAAGAGCATCGAAACCGGAATCGACATCGCCAAACAGTTGGGCCAGCAAAAGCTGGCACTGGAGATGGTCGCTTACGGAAAGTTTTACCTCGCGCGCGCCTACAGAAACACGAACCAATTTGACGCGGCGCTCGGTGCGTTGAGCGAAGTCGAGACGTTTTCACGCGACAACCAGCAAGTGTGGCTGTTGCATGAAACGCAAAAGGAGCAACTCCTCACGCGACTCGCCAGGGGTGAGACCGAAACTGCGCGGCAAGCACTGACTGTAGTTCTTGATGCTTACGAACAACAACGCCAGACGATCCTCGAGGAAAGCAACCGCAACTCTTTCTTCGACAAGGAACAGAGTATCTACGACGTCGCGATCGACTTCGCCGCGTCGAAGCTGGCCGACCCGGTTCAGAGTTTCAACTACGCAGAGAAATCCCGCGCTCGATCGAGGTTGGATACGTTCGACGCCAACTGGACCGTTAAGAACAACAGCGCACAAGGTCCCGACCTCCAATTCTCGACGTCAGAGAAGCCGGCTTCGCTGGACGAGATCAGGAAGCAGTTGCCGAGTCAGGTCCAGTTGCTCGAGTTTGCGGTGCTGAAAGACAAGCTGATCGTCTGGTACATCACGAACAACCGGTTCGAGAGTAAGACCGTAGCGACAGGCAGCGCCGAAGTGTCAGCCAAAGTCGACGCGTTGCTGAACCTGGTTTCGCGGCCGCCACGCGACGGCAATGCGCAACCGCTGACGCCCGCAACAGAACTCTTCGATCTATTGATTCAACCCGTCGCGGAGTTTCTGGATCGTGGTAAGCAGTTGTGCATCGTGCCTGATAAGTCGCTGAACCTTGTTCCGTTTGACGTGCTGTTCTCGTCGGCGACGCAAAGGTATCTCATCGAAGACTTCGCGTTGATCTATGCGTCGAGTGCAAACACGTTCGTGCGCGACACGATCTTCGCAGGCAAAAAGGAGCACGGTCAGCGCGAGACGCTGCTCGGCGTCGGCAATCCGCGATTCGATCGCAGAACATTTCCCAATCTCGCCGACCTGCCGTCAGCGGCGAAGGAAGTTTCAAACATCGGGGAGTTTTACGATTCACGGACGATACTCAATGGTCCAGATCCAACTAAAGCGAGAGTTGAAGCAGCGCTGAGCAGTGCTGACGTGTTGCACTTCGCGACGCATTACATCGCCGATTCCAACTCGATGATGCTTTCCAAGCTTGTGCTCGCCGCCGGCAAACAGGAAGCGGACACGGTGCTCTACGCGCACGACATCTATCGTTTGAAGCCCCTCAAATCGCGGCTCGTCGTACTCGCCGGTTGCGAAACCGGAGTTGAGGGTTACTTCAACGCGGAAGGCGCGATGGGACTGGCGCGTCCCTTCAAGGTGGCCGGCGTGCCGGTTGTGATTGCGAGCCTGTGGCCCGTCGACTCCGAGGCGACGACGGACCTGATGATCAGTTTTCATCGACTGCGCAAACGCGAGAGTCGTGTTTCGGCCGAAGCTCTTCGGCAAGCGCAGGTGCAGATGCTTAAGTTCCACCCCAATCCTGCTTATCACCATCCGTATTATTGGGGTTCGTTTGTCCAGACGGGTGGTTACAGCAATTACTGACTAGTTGAGAGGGAGACTAATGACATGACGCCAGATGACCAGGGCCCCCCGGGGCAAGACCCAATTCCCGCAACCTTACTTCCAGATCGTCGCGCCACCATTCAGTTCGATGGATTGATCTTTGGCGCTTACGACGAGAAAAAACTTGTGTACCAGGCCGGCATTCACGTTGACGCTGAAAAGCATCACGTGGTTCTGACGGTGGTCCGCAAGGAAGACAACCAACAACTGTTTCCAGCAAACCCCGGCGATTGGGACGGCTCGCACGCGACGGTCAAAGCGCTCGAGCCGTTTTGGATGTATGTCGACTCGGGTAATGGGCTACAGCCGGAGGAGTTCGACGCGAAACTGCACAATCTCGAGGGTCGCAAGGATGATCCACTCTCGTTTGGAAAGGTCTTCAATTTCGAGGAGCGGTATAACCGTCCGCTCCAGATCGATCTCGATCGATTGGCCGTGTTCAATTTTCCAAACGGCACCTCGTACTCGGCGCTCAATACGGACGCGCAGTTGGGCGAGCTCTCACAACGCCCGGGTGCGGCGGTGAAGGTGCTGAACGATATCAACGTTTCAACTCTCGGAGCGATCGACATCGATCAGGTCGGCGGCGGCGAGGTGCAACGCGACCTGGTTTTTGTCAGCGCCAAACGGGCGGAACCGTTCTTCAGACTGCCGCTTGTTGAGGGAACGACGTATGAGATCAAAGTGCTGAACATACCTGACGTAGAGCACGAACATCCGGCCGAGGCGCCTCCGGCTCACGTGCACGCAAGTCCGGAGCAGCACTTTCTTCAGTACTACGAGTTGTTCGCACTTAAGCCGGATGAGGACAAGTTTGTAGTTCAACCGGCGGTGTCTACGACTAACTTCGGTAGCACTGACTCGCCGCCTTGCATCGGAGGCGCCGGCAGTACGAAGGGCGGCTTGAGCGGCGGCGGCGGCTGATTGCTCTTCTTGATCCAGCGGCTAGATCGTTCGGTGGTCAGCGCGCGCGGCTACCGCCGAACACTCCGTTTATAAGAAACCTGCCGACCTCTCAACGGACCTCGCCCAGCCTTCTGTCGAATCACCGGGCGCCTTCTAAATTATTTGAGAATCGCTGCTTGTGCACTCAGGCTCAGCAGGTGCCAGCGCGGGAAGGTGAAGGCCTCGATCGGCCTGAGCCGCACGTAGGCGGTCTGGAAGTAGAGACGTTCCGGCGAGGGCCATTCCAGGCGGATGATTGGGTTGAACGACGCCGGCTCTCGCGTGCTGGCCGGCGACGGCGCGGGAGATGCGGTTGCCGATGCACCTTGCGATTGCGGTGAGCCCGAAGGCGACGGCGCGGCCTTTCGCGCGGCCGCTTCGTCGTAGGCGATTGACGCGCTGATGAGCTGATCGCGCAAGGCGATACGCGCCTGTGTAGGCTTGTTTGACCCGGTATCGTAGATCGCGACGTCCGTGTTGAAAGCCGTCGCGACTTTCGAAGCATCCGACGACCAAACGGGCAGTGCTTCAGTTAGACCATCGTCGAGCAGTCGTTCCGAACCGTCGAGCATGATCAAACGCGGTCGCCCCGCGGGCGTTCTCGACTGACGCTCACGTTCGGTCCACTCCTCTTCCTTGCACGCCAGCGCGACCAGCGCGTGACCATCCGGCGCCCACGCGAAATAGAAGTAGATCAATCCCTCGCGAGCGGTGAGCGGCTTCAGATCGTAACCATCGCGGTTACTGATGTAGATCTGTTCCGTGCTGAAGCTCGCGACCGGCGCGAAGACTGGAGCGACTGATGGCGACGGCAGTGGCGATAACGAAGGATCGGGTAGAACATCGGGCGGCGGCGTTGGTGTTGGATTTGCCGCGGCGCGTTTGCGGGCAATGAAGTTGATGAAGTTTCCGTCGGGAGACCACGAGACGGTTTCCGGGAAGTAGCAGGAAAGATCCGGCGGAATCACATTCCGAAGAAACTGTCCCTCGGCGTTGTAGAGATCGATGCGAAAGGCCGCGCCTGGTTCGTCGGCAGCCGCGTACACCGCGAGCACTCTTCTTCCGTCCGGCGATTTGACCGTGCGCAAGAGCGCATCGTCGGTGCGTTTCGTGGAAAACTCGGTGGCGATGGCTTCCACTTTCTCGAGCAGGTCATCGGCTTCGATGGTTGTCGTAGGCGGCGTCGTGTCAGGCGTCAGACGGTAAGCCAGGTTTTGTGACGGCACGTCGCGCAACACACGGGGCCGCACGTCTTGTCGTTCGACGACAGACTTGCATCCGGCGGCAATTACCAGCGTGGCGAGTATTGTGAAAATGCAGGAGGTCGGTGTACGTATCTTCTTTACCATTGGCGTCGCGCTAGCGCGAGTCACACGTAAAAGAAATTCTTATGGCTGGGCGCGCTCCTCGCGATCGTTTATCAATTCACGAACCAGCGCAGGATGCAGCGCCAACAGCGCTCGAATCGTACTGCGTGGCGAAAGATGGTCGTCGTCGCCCTCGTCGATCTCGACGCAATTGTGCTGGATCGAACGGGCCAACCGGCGCGCAATCGACTCGTAACCCGGTGTGTCGGCAACGTAAGCACGCACGGCCATCGCGCCGATCAGGTCGCACGTGATCTCTTCGCCCCGTTGTCCCTGAACGTCGAGCCCGGTCAGGTCCGACGCTCTATTTCCAACGGCATTGACGAGCAGTCGCAAACTGTCGTTCTCGCCGTCAGCGATGTGCATCAACTCGTGCGCGATCACGCTGATCATTCCTTCATCAGAACGAAGACCGGCAAGAAAGATCGTGCCGAACGTTATCACTTGCGGACGGCTCAGAAACACCGAGGCGTTGTCGCGCGAGTCCATGTCAGGCCTTACGCGCTTCACCGCGTTGACGCGCGCGATTGCCTGTTGAATACGTCTCTCGAACCGCCGCGACTTCTGAAAGTTGTATTCGACGACGAGTTGGCGCAGCGACGAGATCACCAGCGCCTTGGCGATCGGCAACAGCTTTTGCGCACGCTGCGCGCCTGCCTGCGCGTCCGGGTGATGAATCGGCAACGACGGACGCGCCTGCATTTCGTCGATCGCCACACTGCTCTTTGGATCGAGTTTCGCTTGAGTGCAAACGACCCCACTCGCTTCTTCGAGCAGCGCCCGCGCTTCGGGTGACATCGTCGGTCGACCGTGACTCGAGTCCTTCCGCTGCGGGAACACACCTACAGAAACACTGATCAGAACCAGAATTAATAAAAATCCGTGTTTTAGAAGAGTGTTACGCATGCTAACGGTGTCGCCAAACAGGTTTGCGCTTTTCCATGAACGCCTTGATGCCCTCGTTTGCGTCGGCAGTCTTCATCAACTCATGCAGGTAGATATTCTCCTGCTCCGTCAAAGCCTCGTCCAGCGTCCGGCCACGGCCGAGATCTATCGAACGCCGGATAAATTCGAGCGACGTGCCCGAAAGCTCCTTTAGTTTAGCAGTCACCTCGAGCAACTTGGGTTCGAGATGAGCCCCGGGAACCACATGGTTGCACAAACCGAGCCGCCCCGCCTCAACCGCGTCGATGATTTCACCTGTCAGAATCAGTTCACGCGCCCTTTTTTCGCCGATAACCAGCGGCAGCAGGATCGTCGCCACCGGCGGAAACACGCCGAGTTTGATCTCAGGCAAACCAAACCGCGAGCGATCCGAAGCGATCACGACGTCGCACGCCAACACGAGTTCACAGCCACCGCCAAGCGCCGCACCGTCGACGACGGCGATCACCGGCTTCGCAATCTGTTCCAGTTGACGAAAGATCGCGTGAAACGAATCGAGCATCTGGTAGATCGTTTCCTGAACGTGTTCTTCGATCGCGACTCCCGCACTGAACGCGCGACAGTCTTTGTCCGCGGCAAAAACAATCGCGACGATCTCACGACGCGCTGATTCGCCGAGCGCCGCTGTAATCTCGCGCATCATCGCGATGTTGAAAACATTCAGCGGCGGCCGCGCGAACGTAATGCGCGCCACGCGATCCTCGATCTGAAATCGAATGTGTTGGTAATCGGAAGACATTTCTTTTCTCGTTCTTAGTACTTTGTTCTTTGTACTTTGTTTGCTTGGTCAACGATCGAACTGAAGTACAAACGACACGCCAACGAACAAAGAACAAAGAACAAAGTACTAACCACTAAGGACCTAACCAACTGCGCAGCACCTTCTTCTGCGCTGCGGTTTGTGCCGGCACGGGAACGATGCGGTAAGTGCCTTCAGTTCGCGCACCCAGCTTGATCAATAGAGTACTCAATTCGTCGAAACGGAAGATCGTTAAGTTGATCAGATCGCCTGGCTTCTTCTCCGCGATGCGCGCGTTGAAGAAGTCGCGCGTCACACGCGCGTTGTCGAGCGCGACGATCTGGTCGCCAGTGTTGAGCCCCTGATCGTAAGCGGGCGAGCCAGCATAAACGCGAGTGACCATCAAACGATCCTGTTCCTGTCGCAAGTCAGCGCCGAAGTACACCTGCTGAACCGGCTGACCGGTTGCGCCAACTGCCCCAGTGTCCAGACGCAAACCGACAGCTTCGAGCGCCGCGTTATAGTTGAGCTCCTCGACCCCGCGCACGTACTTCGCGAAAAACTCTTCCAAGCTCCCGCCCGTCGCCGTCTCGCAAATCTGTTGGAAGTCCGCCGGTGTGTAGTTGCGGTTCTTCTTGAAAAACTCCGTGTAAAGCGCGCGCATCACGTCGTCCAGCGACTTCGCGCCGTTGCTTCGTTTGCGGATTTCGAGATCGAGCAAGAGTCCGAGAATCGCACCCTTGTCGTAATAAGAAACCTGCGAATTGACCGTGTTCTCGTCAGGCCGGTAGAACTTTACCCAGGCATCGAAGCTCGACTCTTCCACGCTTTGGACCAACCGGCCCGGCGTGTTCTGCAACTGTTGAATCGCGCGTGCGGTCGCGCCGATGAATTCGCCGTCGCTGATCAATCCCGCCCGTCGCAACGACAGATCTGCGTAGTAGTCGGTGATTCCCTCGGCGACCCAAAGCAGCTTGGTGTAGTTTTCCTTCGTGTAATCGAATGGACCAAGCGCGTCGGGACGGATCCGTTTGACGTTCCACAGATGGAAGAACTCGTGCGCGACGAGCGAGAGAAAGCCGCGATAGTCGCGTTGCGTTTGTTCGCCTGCGTTGGGCGACGACGACGTCGTGCGATCGCCGCGCGCGATCGTAAACCCGAAACGCGAGTAGCCAAGCGACGTCGAGTTCGCGTGCTCGAGTCCGCCGGCGGCGTTTGAACGCAGATGAAGGATGAACGTGTAATCGCGATACGGAACTTCGCCGCCCATCAACTCGACCTCGGTCTCGACGATCTTCTGCACGTCGCGACGCATTCGTTCCGGATCGTAGTTCCCTTCTCCGTCGATGACGATGCGATGCGGAACGCCCTTCACGTTGAAAACAATCGTCTTGAAGTTGCTGGCTTCGAACGGCGA
>DASTOZ010000768.1:0-11086 GCA_035762365.1 Pyrinomonadaceae bacterium
GAGATCTCTTCCGGCGGCCCATTCCTGGTGCAGGATGTTTGAGATCAGGATGTGTTCGCGGCTGCGAATCGGATCGGCGTCGATGCCGACGAGGCCAAGGAGGCTTGTGACGGTGGTGTTGATTCGTTCGCCTAGTAGTTCGGTGTCTTGTCTGATCGTTTCGGGAGGCGCGGTAAACGATTTAAGGATCGAAACGGAGATTCCGGCGTTACTGCCGGGCGTGTAGACGCGAAAGTCGGCGGCGTCGCGGAGTCGCTTGATGCGGTTGCCGTCCTGGCCCCATTCGGCGAGTCCGTGTTTCCAAAGATCGGCTTGTTGGGCGGCGTACGCGTCGGTGGTCAGGCCTTTCTTTTGCGCGTCGCCTTCGTTGACCCACGGTGCGAAGTCCTGCGGCGAGAGGTTCGGGAAGGTAAGCAGCAGGTTGCTGAGGTCGCCTTTGGGGTCGATGATGATTGCGGGTATGCCGTCGATGGCCGCCTCTTCGAGTAGGCCGAGGCATAGACCAGTCTTGCCGCTGCCGGTCATCCCGACGCACACGGCGTGCGTCACCAGATCTTTCGAGTCGTAGAGGAGCAGCGAGTCTTTGGGCTGCTTCTGTGCCAGATCAAATGCCCGCCCCAGGTAGAACACACCGAGCTTCTCAAAATCCTGCATTGTTTAGCGATCCCTTAAGAAAACTCTTTCCACTGACCTCGCGCTAGCGCGAGACACATGTGAAAGAAAACCTATTTACGCAAATGCCACTTCGTCCGAGTGTACGCGATACGGAACCCGTGGCGCTCGGCGTTCCGCTGCGACCCGCTCCCCGGTAGCGCGACCATCATCGCCACGGTGCAACCGTTGTTTGCCGCGTAGCGCAGACGTCCTTCGAGCAGCGCGAGCTGTGCGCCTTGTCGCCGTGCCTCAGGGATCGTGCTGGCGCCGGCAAGCAGCGCGACGTCGCCATGAATCGTCAGCGCACCCGCCGCGATCGGATCGGCCTCCAACTCGGCCAGAAACGACAACGCCTTCGAACGCGCCGTTACCTGCCCCAGGTCGCGCATGAAATCTGCGACCTCTTCAAACTCGCGCCACCCTTCGAACATCGTCTTCGCCCACACCGCGGCGTCATCTTTAGCGAGCACCGTGATCTTGATCGCGCCATTTCGATTGACGTGCAGCCGCAAGTCCGAACTGATCGGACGATACAACACGTTCGAGAACTCGATCGGCTGATACCCACGCTCCCTGAACAACTCGAACACCGAACTATCAGCAAGCGGACAAACTTCGTGAAACACCTCCGCGCCTCGCGACTGAAAAAACTGTTCGAGCGTGTCGAGTTCTTCCGCCGTAATCGGCCCCGAAACACCGAGCCCGAAAGTCTGCGTCAACGGCGATCCGGCGCCATCAAACATCCCGTAAGCCCCGGCAACCTCGATCCATTTCGCACCGACATCCGGAAAAGCCTCCGCGCGCGCTTCGATAAAATCGATATTGCCCTGCGCTTCGGTCCGTTCCAAACGCCGCGCGAGCTCGATATCTGCAAACGGGTACTCTTCTTCCTGTCGAATGGGGGTCATCCTGAGTCAGTCTCCTCGTGCTGCTCGTTGCACAGCGAACAGTCGCCACTCGCCGCAGCCTTCAAGCGTGTGAATACCTCTGTCTTCAAATTCGATCCCTGATCCCGCAACCAAGTCTTTCACCGTTCGCGACACCAGCACCTCGCGCGCGTTTGCTTCATTCGCAACGCAGACGCCAATCTTCGCCGCGACACCGGCAACCGTACCGTCGACGATCTCGCATTCTCCGGTATGCAGTCCCGACCGCAGCTCGATCCCGAGCCGCAAAGCATACTCCGTGATCGCCGACGCACAGCGAATCGCGCGTGCTGGCCCGTCGAAGATCGCGAGCGGCCGATCACCAAACATGTCGATCTCGCGTCCGCGAAACCACTCGATCTCCTTTGCGATATGCGAATGCAGGCGGCGCAGCAAGTCGTCCCAACGGTCCTGGCCCATCGACGCCGCATGTTCCTGCGCGCCAACGATGCGCGTGAACAAAACGGTGGCGAGCACCGTGTCAGGCTCGAGACTGTGCCGCACGCCCGTCAAAAACTCTTCCATCTCGTCGATTATCGCGTCCTGATCGCCGACGAACGGCAGATGATCGTTACCCGGCAACTCGACAAACTTCGCGCCCGGAATTCGCTCCGCCACAAACCGCCCTTCTTCAACTCTCAAACAATGATCGTCAGTGCGATGGATCACCAACGAAGGCACGCGAATCGACGCCAACACGTTCCGTACGTCGATCTCGGCGTTCATCTGCGTGAGCGCAACGGCAGCGCCCGGGCTCGCGCCCATTCGCAGGTACGTGGCCCACCAGTCGCGAAACTGCGGATCCTTCGCCAGGCTCGGCGCGCGTTCGTCGATTCCCACTGGCCCACCCCACTGCTTTCGCATCACTTCGAAAAACTGTTCGCGCTGCTCGCTCGTTGGTCCCCACGGATACTCCTCGTCGCGAATGCGCTTCGCGTACGTGCCGATCATGACCAGCGCCAACGTCTTCTCCGGATACGTCGCCGCAAACAGACTGCACATCGGACCACCTTCCGAAACTCCGCACAGTGCCGCGCGTTCGGATCCAACAGCGTCCATCACGGCACGCACGTCGTCCATGCGCTGTTCGAGTGTCGGCAGTTGATGAATGGGAACGCGATCGGAAAGTCCGGTCCCTCGTTTGTCGAACAGGATGAGACGCGAGAACGATGCGAGCCGCATCAGGAACCGCGCAAAATTCGGTTCGCGCCAGAAGTACTCGAGATGCGACACCCAACCCATCACGAAAACGAGATCGAGTGGCGCGTCGCCGATCACTTGATACGCGATGTTTACGTCGCCACTGCGCGCGTACATCGTCTCGGGCGGGCGCAGCAGCGGCGTCTCACGAGCGGTTACGTCGATTGCGTTGAGCACATTGGGCGCGCCCGGCAGGAGCGACGCGATCGGCCGCGAACCCAGTTCGTCATCATCATCGCGTTCGACGACGATCCGCGCCCGCGTTCGCTCGCGAACGATCAGAGTCTCGGGCTCGCTTTGTTCGACGCTGACGTCGGCAACGAAACGATACCCGCGTTTGGGAATCGTCTGGATCACACTTTCGCCCAGCGCCTTTCGCAGCAATGAGATGTTCTGCGCCAGGTTGTTCTCTTCAACAAAACTGTCCGGCCACACCTTCTGCATCAACTCTTTCTTTGTAAGAACGTGGCTGGAGTTTTCGATCAGCGCAAGCAGCGTGTCGAAAACCTTCGGCGTCAGCGAAATCTCACGATCGTCTTTGAAAAGCAGGCGTTCCTGCGCGTCGACGCGAAACGCACCGAATGAATAAAAGCGGCTGGCGGGGTTTGTCATCGGTTTTAAGAATCTTCAGAAGAATCTCACGACCATTTCAGAACTTCCTAAATACGAGCAGCCTCGACGGCCCGTATCTTCAGCGCAACTCGCCGCAACTCGCGGCAATTCACAGAAGGCCCGACGTTGTAGCCGAGATTATTAGGAGGTAAGGCAATGAATACAAGCGGGAAACACAACGAAAACGGCTCCAGCCGCCCAGCGAATCGGCATGCCGTGGTGCTTGGAGGAAGTTTGGCCGGGCTACTGGCTGCGCGGGTCCTCTCCGATCACTTTGAACACGTGACCCTGATCGAGCGCGACGTTTACCCCGATACTCCCGAAACTCGCCGCGGCACTCCGCAGGCGAATCACGTTCATGGACTACTGCTCCGCGGACGCCAGGTGCTCGAACAACTGTTTCCCGGTCTGCAAGACGAGATGATCGCCGAGGGCGCGCCACTGCTCGACATGGCAAATGACATCGCGTGGTACACACGCGCAGGTTGGGGAATTCGGTTTCCCTCGGATCTGAAGATACTTACATTTACGCGTCCACTGCTCGACCTGCACGTTCGACGCCGTCTCAGCCAGAATCCGCGCGTCGAGATCATGGACAACACCGAAGTGCTGCGTCTACTTCCCGACTCGGTCAACAACCGTCTCAGCGGCGTGCTCGTGTGTTCGCGTGTGTCGGATCTCGATCGTCGCGTCGCGAAAGCCATCAGCGCGGATTTGATTGTTGACACGACTGGTCGCGCATCGCGCGCGCCGCGTTGGCTGACGGAACTGGGCTACGGGGCGCCGGAAGAATCGGTGGTGAACGCGTTTCTGGGTTATGCGAGCCGCTTGTATCGCATTCCCGAGAATTTTCACGGCGACTGGCAATGCGCTTTCGTGCAATCGGCTCCGCCGGAACGAAAGCGCGGCGGGCTGCTTTTTCGCGTCGAGGGTAATCGATGGCTCGTGACGCTGGTCGGCGGCGGCCGCGAGTACCCGCCGAGTGACGACGCCGGATTTCTCGAGTTCGCTCGCAGTCTTCCGGTTCCGGCGATTTACGATGCCATAAGTTCGGCAGAACCCATCACCCCGATCAAAACGCATCGCGGCACTGAAAACCGGTTGCGCCATTTCGATCGGGCGACGCGATTACCCGACAACTTCCTGCTTTTCGGCGATGCCGTTTGTGCTTTCAATCCGGTTTATGGCCAGGGCATGACGATCGCTTCGCTCGGCGCACTGACCTTGGACAGGTGTCTGCGCGAACAAAACCGACTGCGAAGCGATGGAAGTTTTACCGGCCTGTCGCGCCGCTTTCAAAAGCAACTTGCGAAAGTGAATAAAGCGCCGTGGATGCTGGCGACCAGTGAAGACTACCGCTATCGCGAAACCGAAGGAGCAGGACCGAGTGCGATGACGAGGTTCATGCACCGCTACATGGAAAACGTTCTGCTGCTCGCAACGAAAAGCGTGGCGGTGCGCAGCGTGTTGCTTCGGGTATTCAACATTCTTCGGCCGCCGACAACGTTGTTTCAGCCGCGAGTGCTGTTTGGAGTTTTGTTCCAGATGTTGAAACCGGCGCGTCAGAACGGGGAGCCTGTCGCGCGCAAACAGTTCAGCGAGCAGATGCTCTATCAACGTTAAAGCAACGGGCTAAGGCAGAACGTCCGTGAGGACTAAGAAAGAACGTCCGTGAGGACTACGAGGGAAAGTCCATGAGAACGCGAACGGAAATAACGCTCGAGACGGACCGGTTGATTGTCGTCAACCGTCCAGGAAAGAGACGTTGGTGTTCCGAGTGCGCGGTCTACGTCGAGATGATGTCGATCGACGATGCGGCGCTTCGGGCAGAGGTGAATTCACGCACGATCTTTCGCTGGGCGGAGTCGGGCGTGATTCATTCGAGCGAGACGGCGGCGGGGTTACTCCTGATCTGTCCGAACTCCCCGAACCTGACCCTCTGAACCGATCCAGACGGTCTTGATGTTGACGAACTCGCGGATGCCAAACTCCGCGAGTTCGCGGCCGTAGCCGGAATGTTTGACGCCGCCGAACGGCAGGCGCGGATCTGACGCGACCATGCCGTTGATGAACACGCATCCTGCTTCGATCTCGTCGATAAATTTCTCTTGTTCGCTTGCGTCGTTGGTCCAGGCGGACGAGCCTAATCCGAACTGCGTTGCATTCGCGAGGCGAATTGCTTCGTCGATGTCTGGGACACGAAACAGCATCGCAACTGGTCCGAAGATCTCCTCGCACGAGACCTCGGACGAGGGATCGACGTTGACGAGCACCGTTGGTTCGTAAAAGTTGCCGGGACGGTCGAGTTTCTTTCCGCCGGTGAGAACGCGTGCGCCGCCCGCGACGACCTTGTCAACCTGCTCCGCCAGATCGTCGAGTATCTGCGGTGTCGCGAGGGGACCGATGTCGGTCGCCTCGTCCATCGGATCGCCGATGCGCAGTGACTTCATCTCGCTCACAAATCGTTCTTCAAACGCATTGTAGATTTCCTCCGCGACGATAAAACGTTTTGCGGCGATGCACGACTGTCCGTTGTTGATCGTGCGCGCTTTGACTGCCGTCGTGACGGCGACGTCGAAGTTTGCCGAGGGCATGACGATGAACGGATCGCTGCCGCCGAGTTCCAATACGGTCTTTTTGATCTCGCTGCCGGAGATGGCGGCGACGCTTCGTCCCGCGGGTTCGCTACCGGTCAATGTCGCGGCCGCCACGCGCGGATCCCTTAGAACGTCTTCGACCGCGGCGGCGCCAATCAGCAGAGTTTGAAACGCGCCTTGCGGAAAACTGGCGCGCGTGAAGATGTCTTCGATCGCCAGCGCGCACTGTGGGACGTTCGAGGAATGTTTCAGCAAGCCGACGTTGCCCGCCATCAGTGCGGGCGCGGCGAACCGAAAGACCTGCCAGAAAGGAAAGTTCCAGGGCATCACTGCCAGCACCGGACCGAGGGGTTGAAAGTGTACGTAACTCTTCTTCGCGTCCGTTTCGACGATCTCATCCGCGAGATGACGCTCGGCGCTCTCGGCGTAGTAACGGCAAACCCACGCGCACTTTTCAGCCTCTCCGATCGCTGCCTTGAGAGGTTTGCCCATCTCGAGCGTCATCGTTCTGCCGAACTCCTGTTTTTCCGATTCGAGTATCTCGGCCGCGCGCATCATCATGCGCGAGCGATCGGCGAACGACGTGCGGCGGTAACTGCGAAACGTATCCGCTGCGAGCTGTAATTTTTGTTCGATCTGTTGCGCGGACAACGCGGAAAATTCGCGAAGTGTTTCGCCCGTTGCAGGATTGATGGAAGCTATTGCCATGATGGGTCGATTATAGTCCCTAATTGTGGTAGATCGTTTTCCTGGTGGTGGAGCAAAAGGCACAACTCGACAAATTCGGCGTAGCGGCGGCGCTGCAGGAAATCGCGCGGCTGATGGATCTGAAAGGCGGGCAGTATCGCTTCAAGGCGAAGGCCTACAATGCGGGCGCGCGTTCGATTCAGGCGGTGGGCAATCTCGATCGTCTCGTGAAGCACAACTTGTTGACGACGTTGCCGCGCATCGGTGGCGCGCTGGCTTCGCAGATCACGCAGCTTTACTTGACGGGTGAGTCGTCGGTGCTGAATGAGTTGCGACGAGAGTTTCCGCCGGGTGTGGTCGAACTGTCTGCCGTGCCGGGGTTGAGCTTGAGCAAAGCGCAGCAACTGCACGAACAGTTGGGCATCGCGTCGGTTGCTGAGCTCAAGGCCGCGGCCGAAGCGGGGCGGATTCGCGACCTGAAAGGGTTTGGACCAAAGACCGAGCAGCGCTTGCTCGAGCAGCTTTCGAAGAAAGTCGAACGGCGAACGCATCGCCTGCATCTTCATCATGCGCTGAACGTGGGCGAGCAGGTGGTCGAGTTTATGCAGACGTTTCGCGGACTCGTTGATATCAGTTTTGCTGGTTCGCTGCGGCGCTGGAAAGAGACTGTCGGCACGATCGAGATCGTGGCGAGCAGCAAGAAACCGGATGCGCTCATGGAGCACTTTCTGAGTTACCCGCACATCGTTTCCAGTGAACAGCCTGAACCGAACAATCGCGTCGCGCAGTTCGTCGATGGTGCTCGCGTCTCGTTCACCGCGGTTACTCCGGCGGAATTCGCCGTTACTCTGTTTTTGAAAACCGGTTCCCAGGCACATCTCGCGAAACTCCCGGAGGCAAAATTCGCCAAAGTCCCGAAACGTGAAGAAGACATCTACACCCGTCTCCGCATGCAATACATTCCGCCGGAACTTCGCGAAGACGAAGGCGAGATCGAGACCGCCCTCGCTGGTGAGCTGCCAGAGGATCTCGTCACGCTCGACGACGTCAGGGGCATGGCCCATTGCCATACGACTTATTCCGACGGCAAACACTCGCTGGAAGCGATGGTGCGCGGCGCCGAAGCGATGGGCATGAAGTACATCACGATCACCGATCACTCGCCGACTGCGTTCTATGCCGGCGGCCTGAAGCTCGACGACCTGCGACGTCAATGGGACGAGATCGACGAGCTACAGGACCAGGTCAAGATTAAAATCCTGCGCGGCACGGAGTCGGACATTCTCGCCGACGGGCGGCTCGACTACCCGGACGACATACTCGAACAGTTCGACGTGATCGTCGCGAGTGTTCATGCGCGCTACAAGATGAACGGCGAGAAGATGACCGCGCGAATCGTTACCGCGATGCGGCAGCCCGTGTTCAAGATTTGGGGACACGCGCTGGGGCGATTGATTGAACGACGACCGGCGTTTGACTGCGACGTCGAGCAGATTCTCGACGTGATCGCCGAGTCGAAAGCGGCGGTCGAGATCAACGGCGATCCTTATCGACTCGACATGGAGCCGCGTTGGGTGCGTGAGGCGCGGAAGCGCAAGATCAAGTTTCTTATCTCAGTTGATGCGCATTCCGTGGGCGCGATGAATAACCTGAAGTTCGGCGTCGCGATGGCGCGACGCGGTTGGGTCAGACGCGGCGAGGTACTCAACACCTTAACCCCCGCCGCTTTTCAAAAAGCCGTGCGACCGGGCTAATTAGATTCCCAGCTGGATTCCTGGCTCGGTTCACTAAAGACCAGAATGTAGCCGTTAGGGTCTTTTACTTCGAACTCCCAATTTCCATACGGTTGCCGTCGCAATGGCTGGACGATCGTCACTGCCTCGCGCACTTCCTCGTAAAGATCGCGCACGCCTTCGACGCGGAGATAGGTGTCCCACACGCCGCCGGGCCGCGTGCTGTACAGGTCGGGCTTTTGATAACCCTCGACGCGCTGCAAAAAGATCTCGACGTCGTCGCGACGCAGGATCGCGAAGACGTACGGCTCTCGATCGGGAAATGGATCGCCGGTGAACCCGAACTGCTCTTCGTACCACTTGATTGTCGAACTGATATCGGCAACCGGAAAGCACGCCGCTAAAGATTCAAACATTTGTTTTGTCCTCCGCCCACCTTTAGTTGGCCTCGCCGCCTTCCGGTCCATAGAACATGACCCAAAGCGTCAGGTCGCCGGAAAAGTTTTCAAACCGATGGACCGCGCCTGCCGCGGCGAAGAGTATATCGGTTGGACCAAACGTCTGCCGCGACTCGCCGCAGACAAACTCGCCTGTGCCCGCGGCGACGACGTAGATCTCGTCTCGCGTGTGTGGCTGCTGTGGGTCGGCGCCGCGCGGCGCGTAGATCTCGACGAGCAAACTTCCGTGTTGAAACACCGTGGCGAAGCGTTGGCCTTCCGGACCGGGCAAGCGTTCAAGAGCTGCGGTAACGGTGGCGCTGATGCATGGATTGTTCGACTTCATTTGGGTTTGACCTTCGTCCTGCGTTGGACATCGCACGTCGGCGGGAGGTTCGGGTTGCGCGTTTCGTAGTTTCGGATCTCCTCGTCGAAAACGCCCTTCGCCTCATGCGGTTGATCGTCGCCGAGAAAAGCTGCGTTGCCGGGTTGGGAACTGACTCGCGCACGCAATCGTTTCGCTGCATCCATCACTTTCGCACGGAGCTCGCGTTTTAGGTCGACAATGTAGATCCAGGCGCCTGACTTCACCGGGACGAGTGTGCGAAACGCGATCCCCGCGCGCTCGAGAGTCTGCCCGAGCGTTGCGAGATTTCGCATGGGGCGCCGCGGTTTCAGTGTGTAGAGGTCCGCCGTGCCGGCTGCCTGGGGGTGAAAATAGAGTATAGATTTTTGCTGCGCGTCGCGGCCGAGTCGCGACAAAACGTATCGTACGGTTGGTTCGTCGCTCTCGAGTCGAATCATGACCGAGGGTTCCGCGCCGTCGCTCCACGAGCCGAGCGATCTAAAAGCGCGAACCCGCGAACGGACGACACAGCCCATATTGATCGACTGCTTGACGAGCGTCGTCTCCTCGCGCGAGCTCATGCCTCTGATTGCGTCGTCGAGTTTCAAGTTCTCTTTGGTGTTCGGGCTGACAAAGCCGTAGTTGAGAGCGGTCTGGGCGCAGGTGACGGTGGCCAGCGCCAGAATCAGTAAGAAGGATTTTATTGCCATGGCAATTTGCCGCGTCCGTTATGTTTTTGGTTGATGTCTGCCATTCGTTGTTCGAGAAAGTGGCGTGCGGCGACCGGATCGGTCGCGCGCGGTCGGAAGTCGGCACGTGCGGCCCAGGCGGCCCACGTCTCAACCACCCTCGCGTGTTTGCCGGTTTCTGTGTGAACCTGTTCAGTGTGGACCAGGAGTCGTGTGTCCAACTCGCGAGCCACGTCTGCGGGTATCGGAGTAAACGAGGTACGGACGTCATACGTGTAGGTCGTACCTACGCCGTCTACGACTTTGAGGAATCGTCGTGCCTTCGGTGATAGCTTTTTCCACTGCCAGCGCTCACGCGCGACGCCGATCGAGTAAATCTCGTTCCAGAGCTCACGATGGACGAACGTCACTTTTCGTGAAATCAGTTTCGTGATCATGACGTCCTTATGCTCCTCGATCATTTCGCTTACCGTAAATATCGTTTGTCCGAGTTCGTGAGACCACCACGATCCGCGGATCTTCTCACCAGCGATAATTCCGCTAAGGCTCGGAAGATCAGGATCCGACAGCATAAGCAATCCGTCCTCCTGCAATTGCGCGAAGACCTTGTCGAAGTAGTTTTGCACGCTCGCTGTCATTTTGCGGGATGTTACCGTAGAATCGGCCAACCTTAAATCCTCATACTCAAGGAGACAAACAATGCAGCGAAGATCCCTCACCGAACTTGCCAGTAATCCTGACTTGATTTCCGGTATCTATAACTATTGCGATCGTTGGTGTGAACGTTGTCCGCTGACTGCCAGATGCCTGGTCTATGCGACTGAAAAAGACGACGACGATTCCTCGCAGACGCACGATCTGACAAACGAAGCTTTCTGGCGCAGACTCGGATCGATCTTTCAGGAAACACGCGACATGATCGCTGACTGGGCCAGGGAAGCGGGCATCGATCTGAACAAAATCGACGAGGAAGACGATCCCGCGCAACGAAAGAGAAGAAGACAGCAGGTTGATAACCATCCACTCGCGCGGGCGGGGAAGAAGTATGCAAACGATGCGAGCGACTGGTTTCGCGAGTTGGACCAGATGATCGAGATCAGCGACGTGCGCACAACGGACTGCCGTGCCGAACCGGAATGGGAAACAGCGGAGCGGTTCGAAGATGCGCGTGAAGTGATTCAGTGGTATCAGTATCAAATCGCGGT
>DASTOZ010000769.1:0-10820 GCA_035762365.1 Pyrinomonadaceae bacterium
ACAAGCGAAGACGGGCCGCAGCGGTTACGCCACTAGTCTGCCGCCGAGTTTGCGCCGCGAAGTTTTGCGGCTGGCAGCGCGAAAGGATCGTGCTCTGGGTGAAGAGTTCCTTGATAAGTTGAAAACGGAAAAAGCTGAAGCGGCGACAAACGCACGACTCAATTCCGGAAAACTGAACGACTCAATGAGCCAACGTTTGGGATTGGCGGGAGAGTTGTTAGCTACCGGCGACATTCAACGAGCGCTGCAATTCGCGGATCCGGTGTTGAGCACCGTTTCAGTGCAAACCGTAAACTTCCTGGTGAATCTGCGCGCAAAAGATCCAGGGGCCGCGGACCAGCGCTACCAAACGATGCTCGCCTCGTCCACGACCAACGCGCAAACCGACGGCAACACTGTCTCGCTGCTTTCGTCATACATCTTCACGCCGGGTCTGTACGTGAATTTTAGTTCCGATGGAACGTCGTCGTCGCAGATGTCTTCAACGATCAAACCAGCGGACGTCTCGCCTGAATTGCGAGGCGCGTTTTTCAACGCTGCCGCCGCCATTCTGCTGCGGCCATTGCCGGCGCCAGGACAGGATCCCGGACCCGTGAACGTCGACGTCACGTATCTTGTGATTAAACGGCTGCTGCCGTTCTTCGAACAATCCGCTCCGGCGGAAATGGTCTCATCACTTCGCGCTCAACTGAATGCGCTGAACACGGTTGTGACAGCAGGCACGCGCGACCGCGATGACGACTGGCTCAAGCGCGGCGTGCGGCCCGAAAAAACGGTCGCGGATCGCGAACAAACATTGATGCAGCGCCTCGAACGCGCGCAGACCTCAGCCGACCGCGACGCGATCTACCTTGAACTTGCCAACCTTCTGGCAGACAACGGCGAGCTGCGGACCCGAGAAGTCGTGAGCAAGATCGAAGACCCGGAATTGCGCAAAGAGTTTGGGGCGTACATAGACGGCACGCTCTTGAACTTCCACGTCGGGAAAAAGCAGACGGAGCCGGCGCTCGAACTGATTCGCAAAGGCGATCTCACACATCTGTGTCGAGTTTGGGGATTGACTGAAGTCGCGAAGGTGCTCGTCAAAACAGATCGTGAGACGGCGCTGCAACTCGTCGAAGACGCGGCGACCGAGGCACGACGAATCGACGTCTCGGACGCGGGGCGGCCACGAGCATTCGTCGCGGTGGCAAACGCGTTGAAGGTCGTCGATCCGGCGCGAGTTTGGGACGCGACGTTTGATGCCGTCAAAGCTGCAAACTCGGCTGAAGATTTTACCGGCGAGGACGGTGAGTTGATCCTCCAGTTTCACAGCAAACTTTCTTCGTCAGTGAATACCAATGACGTTCCGGAGTTCGATCTCGATGGGATTTTTAAAGAGCTCGCGAACCAGGATTACGATCGTGCAGTTGAGCTAGCGCGCGGGTTCGAACGCGAAGGACCACGCGCGGTCGCAACGATCTCGATCGCGCGAGCCATACTCGACACCAAGAAAAAATGATTTTAGATGTGACTGTCGCTTGCGAGACGCCAATGGAAAAAAGACTTTTTGAATCTTGCTTCAGGAGTAGATATTCATCGGGCGCGTGAGTAGCGCGAGGGGATCGTCGACGTTCAGCGCTTCACGAACGTAGAACGGCTCTCCGGCGGCGACGCCGATCAACGACCCGAAGTAACCCATTCGCACTTCAATCTCATCCAGAAAACCCCGCGCGCTGATCCGCGTCGCCGGCTCTTTCGACTCGGCATCGTAAAACTGCGACTTGTAAGCGCGAATCGCGTTCATCTTCTCGTCAACAAACCCTGATACATCAACGACAAACGAAGGCACGATGCGCCGCGAGAAAAGCGAGTGCATGATCGCGGGCATCGGCGCCGGCGCGAGTCCCGACTCTTCGTCGTAACGGCGCATCGTCGCCAACCGTGCCGCCTGCCGAACGATGATCGAAGTATTCGCGTGATCCGGATGCGGATCGTCTTCGTGAGTCGTCAACAGGACTTTCGGTTTGTGCGTTCTGAGCAACCGCACCATCGCGATGCGCGCAACCTCCGTCGCCTGAACATGCCCGTCCGGTTGTTCGAGGTTCAACCGCGCGTCAAGCTTCATCAGCCGCGCCGCGTCGGCGGCTTCGCGAGCGCGAATCTCCGGCGTTCCGCGTGTACCCATCTCGCCGCAGGTCATATCGCAAACGCCGGTGCGATACCCGAACGATTTCAGTTTCAAAAGCGTCCCCGCAACCGACAACTCCGCATCATCCGGATGCGAAAATACGGCAAGAACGTCCAGCTGTGTTTCACTTGAACTCATATCGCGGGTTTAGATTAACAGATTTGTGTAATCTCTGGCGTACACTTCAAACGCCATGAAACTGACGGTACTCGGCTCCGGCACTTCCGTTCCGCACCCCGATCGCGCGTCGGCCGCACACTGGCTCGAAACGCCGTCCGGTTCGCTGCTGCTCGACATCAGTGCGGACGCAGCCCACCGCATGGCCCAGGAACGACTCGACTGGCCCAACCTCGACGCGATCTGGGTCTCACACTTTCATCTCGATCATCTCGGCGGACTGCCGACGTTCCTGTTTGGCACGAAATGGGCGCCGCAAACGCAAAGCCGAACCAAGCGACTGCGCATCTTCGGTCCGGCGGGACTGAAACGCATCATGCAAACAATCAACGATTCGAACAACTACCCGCTGTTCGAACAACCATTTCCACTCGAGATCGTGGAGGTCGCGCCCGCCGAGGAGTTCGAGATACTGCCCGGCCTGACCGCCCACACGTCCAAGACGCCGCACACGGACGAGAGCATGGCATTGCGGTTGAAAGACGAAAGCTCGAAATCCTTTGTCTATACTTCTGACACCGGTTTTTCAGAGAATCTGGCATCGTTCGCCAACGAAGTCGACCTGCTGCTGATGGAATGTTCTTTCAGGAGAAACAAACCCGTTGAGAAGCACCTCGAACTCGCGGACGCGATGAAGCTCGCCGAGATGTGCCGTCCTCGACGAGTGGTGTTGACGCATCTCTATCCGGAGTGGGACGGATTCGACCTCGCGGCGGAAGCACGGCGGTTGTGGACGGGCGAAACCATTGCGGCGTTTGACGGTCTCCAACTGGAGATTTAAGGGGAACAGATGACACAGACACTGCTCATGCTGCTTTTGTTATTTCAGTTGCCGTCGCACCACAACACGGATTCGACTCTGATGGAGTCAGGCAGGGCCGCTACAGTGAAAACTGTATCGACCACAGCCCCTGACAAGTTGAAGATCGTTTCATTCAACATCCGCTGGCGCAGCGGCGACGATCTCAAGAAGCTGAACAAACTGTTGCAGGATGATCCGGAAATCGGTAGTGCGCAGATTCTCGCGTTGCAGGAAGTCGATCGTCGAAAGAAGCGGACCGGAAACAGCAACGTCGCTAAAATAATGGCCGACGAGTTGGGCATGCATTACGCCTGGGCCGCACCACCGTCACCGAAAGCTGACGACGAAGAAGAAACAGGCGTGGCGATCCTGAGCGTTTATCCGCTTTCGGAGGCGCGCCGGATCGTCTTGCCGCATGAGGGCCCAAACAAGCGACGTCGCGCCGCGATTGGCGCGACTCTGGACGTTCACGGTCAGAAGTGGCGCGTGTATTCAGTTCACGCGGAAACGCGAATCGGCTTCGACAAGAAGCTCGAACAGTTCAAAGCGGTGCTGCTCGACCTGGCTCAGTATCCATCAAACATGCCCGCCATCGTCATGGGCGACTTCAACACGTGGGAAGCAAACGCGGAACGAAAGATCATCAAACTGTTTACGGAAGCCGGAATGCAGACGCCCTTCGGCTCTCAAACCACATTCAAACGAAAGATCCTGATCATGCCGATCGAGTTCAGACTTGACTGGGTATGGTTGCGCGGATTGGAACCTGCCAGTTATGGTATAGACCGAAAGGTGACAGTTTCGGATCATTGGCCGCTCTGGACGAACGTGCGCCCCCCATCGGCCGGCGTGAGAATCTCCCCGACAAATCAGTAGAAAATGATCTGTCGTAATTGCGAGCGGCAAGCAAGTTGGACCAGGCGGCGATGTGCCGCCTGCCGGACCAAATTACCGGCGTGGTACGTCACCATGACGGTGGTGATCGCCGTCGTTATCTACGCCGCGTTCTTAGTGGTCGAAAATATTTTTTAAGCACAAAGGCACAAAAAGGACACCTGACAATGTCCTTCTTGTGCCTCTTTGTGTGTCTTGTGCCTCTTGTCCTTCTTTGTGGCTCACTTAACAACGATACTATTCACGTTCAACGCATTTCCCGTCGCTCGCTGTAAATCGGCGATTGCCTTGTTCAGATCGGTCTGCGCTTTCAACTCGAGACCTCGCGCCGTCGTCAACTGCGTTTGCCTCTCGAGCACGAGGAAAGTCGTCGACTGGCCCGCGTCGAGTTTCCGTTGTTCGCTCGCAAACTGCTGCTCGTTCGCTTCACGCGTGGCAACTGCCGCGCGCAGTCGCGACTCGGCACTGCGCATCGCTTGCAGAGCGTTGCGCACGTCGACCTGAATCGCCTGTTCGAGCTGTTCGCGCTGTGTTGCGATGCGTTCGCCTTCAACCAGCGAGCGGCCCAACTGCGCCTCCGCAGTGCGATTGCGCAACGGCAAGCTGACCGAGACACCGACGCGGAAGTTGCCGTAACGGTTCGCGAAAAGACTCTGCAACGACTGCCCCGGTCCACCCAGCAGATCCGGCGAGAATGTTTGCGGCGGGACAACCGGCAACGGATCGAGTCCGGCGATCTCCGACAGTTCGTCGACTCGTTGCCGCACTTGCAAGCTCGACGCCGTAAACGGATTCACTCCGGCAGTGCTGACCGATCCGGCGAGACCGTTCACGCCGTAAGTGCCAACGAGATCGACGGCCGGTTTCGTTTGGTTCTTGAAGTAACGCTGATCGATCTCGTTGATCTCCTTCACCACGTTCGACTGCTGAAGCTCCGGCCGGTTTTGCATCGCGGTCTGCAACGCATCCGGCAGCGAAACACCCGGAACTTGAAGATCAACCGGATCAGTCGGCACGATCGACTCGTTCCAAATCGGCGCCGACTGGTTCTCCGCGATCAAGTGCTTCAAAAGATTCTCTGAACGCGACACTTCTTCCAGCGCGCTGAAAACGCCCTGTTCGTACGTCGAGATCTGCGCTTCGGCAGCGACGACGTCGATCGGCGCCAGCGTTCCTTCCTGGACCAGGCGCTTGTTGTGCGTGAGTTGCGTTTGCGCAACGGTCACGGCGTCGCGTTGCACTTGCAAACTACGCAGCGCAAACACGAGGTCCCAGTAAGCACGCTGCACGTTCGTGATCGTGTCGATCGCGCGCTGGCGAAACTGAGCGTCCGTTAACGAGAGGTTCTTGCGCGCGATCGCGATCTGCCGGCGCGTGTTGTCGATCTTCAAACCGCGCCACAGTGGCTGCGTGTAAGTGAACGACAACGACGACGGATATTGCGGGTTCAGCGCGACGAACTCGTTGTTTGTCGTGAACCTGCTCGACGAGAAATCGAGTCGATAGCTGCCGCCAAGCACTGGAGTTTGCCCTTCGAGCCGCACAGTTCCGGCATAGTCGCTCTGAATCGTCGATCCATTCTGACCGCCGCTCAGGAAGCTCGAGATCGGGTTTTCGAAACGCTCGTAGAACGACGTGAAATTCAAACGAGGATCGTAAGAGCCTTGCGCGCCGAGCAGATCGAATTCCGCGATGCGCACGTTTTCACGCGCGACCTCAATGTCTTTGTTGTTTGCCAGCGCCATCGACAGCGCGTCGCGCAACCCGAGCGGGCGCTGAAGATTCATGTCGACACCGACACGGTTCAACTCCGGCATCGGTTTTTGCGGCGCGCGAAAATCGGGCGCGACCGGCGGCACCGGCAACTGCTGGATCTGAGGCTTCTCCTGCGCGACCGCCAGACCGGAAGCACAGATCAAAATCAATAGTGTCAGAGATATCTTTCGCATTGCTTTTCCTTAATGCTTCGAGATGAGAGAAGCCGCACTGGCAGCGACTTTGCGTCGCACGCGTCCGAACAGCGCATCGCCCGTTCGCCTCATTCGACCCCAAACGTGGCTGCGCGCGAGATCGTCAAACAGCGAGTAGAACACCGGCACCGCGAGCAGTGTCAGCAACAAACAGAGCGTCTGCCCGCCGACGACCAGGACGCCGATCGAACGGTTCGTGCCCGATCCGGGACCGTGCGCGATCGTGAGCGGCAACATACCCGCGACCAGCGCGATCGTCGTCATTAGAATCGGACGCAGACGGTCGCGATTGGCACGCATGATCGCTTCGAGTCGTTCCATGCCGCGCGCGCGCAGTTGGTTCGTGTGGTCGATCTGAAGAATCGCGTTCTTCTTCACCACGCCGAACAGCAGCAACAATCCGAGTCCGGAAAAGATGTTGACTGTTTGCCCGGTCATCAGCAGTGAAAGAATGCCAAACGGAATCGCCAGCGGCAGCGTCAACAGAATTGTCACGGGGTGAATGAACGATTCAAACTGCGCCGCCAGCACCATGTACATGAAGACGAACGACAGCACGAACGCGAGCAGGAAGTAGTACCCGGCGCGTCCGAGTTCTTTCGAACGGCCTGCAAGCCCGGTGCGATACGAAGGATCGAGCTTTATCTCCTTAACGAACTGGTTCATCTTGTCGATCACCGCAGCCTGTGAACCGCCCGGTCGGACGTTGCCAATCAACATCACCTGCCGTTGGCGATTGAGACGATCGATCGCCGCGGGACCAGTGCCCTCTTCAAAGTGGACCAGGTTGTCGAGAGTGACCCAGCCGATCTTCTTAGACGAAACAATCATCCGTTTCAAACCCTCAATACTCGCGCGATACTCGCCGATGGCCCGAACTCGCACGTCGTACTGATCGGTGCCCGCGTTGAACGTCGACACTTTCTGGCCCGCGACCAGCGTGTTGAGCGCCTGGGCGATGTCGCCAACGCTGACGCCGAGATCGGCCGCCCGCGCGCGATCGATGACGACGCGCACTTCGGGCTTGCCGCTGATCAACGTCGAATCAGCGTCGACGACGTCGGGAATCGTCTTCATCCGCTCCAACAACTGGTCGGAATACTGCGTCAGCTTTTGCAGATCGGGTCCGCCGATGACGTACTGAATATCGGCGTTGCGGAAACCACCGCCGGAGATCGCCGCCACCTGCTGCACGCTGGTGCGCAGTTGTCCCGGATACTGCTGAAGAAACTTCGGCAGCACCTGCGAGCGCGCCCGAACCATCAGGTCCTGTTGCGAAATGTTGCGCTCTTCGATCGGCGTCAGCTTCACGTAGATCGACGCGTTGTTGACCAGCTCCTGCTGGCCACCGCCAATCGTCGTCAACGTATCAGTCACGCCAGGAAGATTGCGGACGTCGGTAGCGATGCGTTCGGCCAGTGCCGACGTTGCGGCGAGCGTCGAGCCTTCCGGCGCGCGCACGTTGATTTCAAACTGCGCCTGGTCGTCGACCGGCAGGAAGTTCTTGCCGACAAACATGAACAACGGAACGATGCTCGCGATCACCACCACACAGGCAACGACGATAGCCCAGCGATGCGACATGGACCAGGCCAACATCTTCGTGTACGTGCGATCGATCGGGCGATAAAAGCGCGATTCCTTCGAACCGTGATCGTCAGGTTCGGTGGCGCGTTCGAGCGGCCGTTCCTTTTTGTCGTCGCTGCGCCGGATCAAACGCGCCGCGAGCATCGGCGTCAGCGTGAACGACACCAGCAACGACACGGCGATCGCGAATGACGACGTCAAACCAAACGACGACATGAACCGGCCGACAATGCCGCCCATGAAACCGACCGGCAGAAACACGGCGAGCAGCGAGAGCGTCGTCGCCGTAACGGCCAGTCCGATCTCCTTCGTGCCTTCAATCGCCGCTTGAAACGGCGGTACACCTTTCTCTTCGACGAAGCGAAAGATGTTTTCCAACACGACGATCGCGTCGTCGATCACGATACCGACCATCAGCGTCAGCGCGAGCATCGTGATCTGGTTGAGCGTGAAACCCATGGCCGCCATCAGGCCAAACGTCGCGATCAGCGAAGTCGGAATCGCGAGACCGGCGATGATCGTCGAACGAAAACTCCACAGGAAGATGAACACGACGATGGCCGCGAGAATGCTGCCCTCGATCAAGTGCGTTTGAATCGCTTCGATCGAGTTCTTGATGAAGATCGATTGGTCGCCGACGACTTCCGTCTTGAATCCCGGCGGCAACGTCTTTCCGATCTCCTGCAACTTCGCCTTCACGGCGTCGGCAACGGCGACCGTGTTCTGTCCCGACTGTTTCGAGACGATCAGCGTCACCGCAGGCTGGCCATTCAAACGCGCTTCGGTACGCGGCTCTTCGGCGCCGTCTTCGGCATAACCGACGTCGCTGAGTTTGACTGAATAAGTTCCCTGGTTCGCGACGATCAGATTGTTGAACTCGGAAGGTTCGACGATACGGCCCATCGTGCGGACGGTCAGCTCGCGAACGCCCTCGTCAACACGGCCACCCGGCACTTCCATGTTCTGCGCGCGAACCGCGTCGGCGACCTGCGCTACGGTCACGTTGAACGCGCGCAGCTTGTCGGGATCGACCCAGATCTGAATCTCGCGCCGTCGTCCGCCGATGATCTGCACGTCGCCGACGCCGTTGATTGACTCGATCTCCTGCTTGATTTTGTTGTCGGCAACGTCCGTGACTTCACGCAGCGAACGCGGCGCAGACACGGCGATACGCACGACTGGAGCGGCGTCGGTGTCGAGTTTCTGGACGATCGGTTGTTCGGCAGTCAGCGGCAAGTCGTTGAGAATCAGATCGATCTTGTTTCTGACTTCCTGCGCGGCGATGTCGGGGTTCTTCTCGAGCAGGAACGTGATGAAGACCTGCGACACACCTTCAACCGACGTCGAACGCAGCTCGTCGATGCCGGAAATCGTGTTGACGGCGCCTTCGACTTTGTCAGTGATCTCGGTCTCGATCTCCTGCGGTGACGCACCCGGGTTCACGACCGTCACCGTAATCGTCGGCAAGTCGATCTTCGGAAAGAGATCGACGCCGAGCGACCTGTAGGAGAACAACCCGACGACGGTAAGACTCAGGATGAGCATCGTCGCAAAAACCGGGCGGCGAACGCATATCTCAGCTAGTTTTTGCATTGTCTTGGAACTTTGTGCTTTGTACTTGGTTCTTTGTTTACGTGGTCTTGGGTCTTTGGACTTTGGTCTTTACGAGTCCGTCGCGTTGGCGAACAAAGCACAAAGTACAAAGAACAAAGATCTATTGTTTGATCGCTAGACCGTCGCTCAGCATTTCGAGATTGCTGGTTGCGACTTGTTCGTCGGCGGCAACGCCGTTCTTGATCTCGATCAGATCGCCTTCCGTCTGGCCCGTTTGGACCAGACGCTGCTCGGCGTGTCCGTTTTTGATCACGAACACGCGGCTCACGCCCGCCTGAGTCGTCACTGCACGCGACGGCACCAGCACCGCGGGTTCAGATTTCGGTTGCAGGATCCGCACAGTCGCAAACTGTCCCGGCTTCAACGCGCCACTGCTGTTTTCGATCTCCGCCTCGACGGTCATCGTGCGCGAAGTGGCGGAAACGTTCGGCGCGATGCGCGCGACGCGTCCACTGAAGTTTCGATCAGGCCATGCGCTCGTAGTGATCGAAACTGATTGTCCGACCTGGACCTCCTGAATCGCCTGCTCGGGAATGTCGATGCGAATGCGCAGCGGGTTCGTACGCACGATCGTCGCGACTTTCTGCTGCGGCGACACGTACTCGCCAAGGTCTGCTGTTCGCTCGGAAACAAAGCCGTCAATTGGCGAAGCGATGTTGGCGTAGGAAAGGTTCTTTCGCGCCAACGCCAGCGCCGATTCAGCGTTAGCGACGTTGGTACGGGCAACCTGCACGGCCGCAAAATTCTGACGCGCCTGAGCGAGCTGTACTTCATACTGCTCTTTCAACTGATCGCGCCGCGCTCGCGCATCGTCGTAAAACGATTGCGACACATCGCCCGACTCGACGAGCTTTGCGGCCCGGATTAAATTCTTCTCCGCCAGTTCCAGCGTGACCTTCGCCGCTGCTACTTCCGCGACGCGATTCGGATCGAACGACTGATTAGACCTCAATCCGATCTTCTCTTCCGCCTGTCGCACCGCGGCTTTCGCCTGCTCGACTTGCGTCACTGCCTGATCGACGCGGAGTTTCAACTCCGATTCGTCGAGCTGCACGAGCATCTGTCCGCGTTTGACCGGGCTGCCGATCTCGACCCCAACGGCGACGACTTTGCCGGAGGTTTGCGGCGCGACGTCGGTCTGCTGATCTCCGGCGAGACTTCCCGTCGCTTCAAAGAACCGCGGCAGATCGCGTTTGATCGCAGCCGCGGTCGTGACCTCGACCGCAGCAGGTGCGTTTGTGGCGGCTGGTGTTTCCGTTTTGCCGTTGGCTTTCGAGCGTCCACACGCGGCAAAAAACGCAGCGGCGGCGACGAGCAACAGCGCCAAAGCTACAAGCTTGATGTTTGTTCGAGAGAGCATTGTGTTAACCATTTTTCAGACTCGCGGCTCCTTTGCTCAGTTCGAAACAGGAGCCGTAATTCCGTTTAGAAGAATGCTGGTGAAGTGCCGCGCAGCATCCTCATTCGAGATGTTGAGCAGGCGACGGCCGGGATCCCAAAGATTGTTGTTGAGCGAGTGGTGCATCACCATGCCGACGAAACAACGCACAACGATCGCGGGATCCATTTCGATCAGCGCACCTTCGCGTTGCCGTTCGAGGATGTA
>DASTOZ010000770.1:0-2794 GCA_035762365.1 Pyrinomonadaceae bacterium
ACGCTTCGCTGCTGCCGCCGGAGTCGGTGCGCTTCTTTCATCTCGACGACAACTGGATCGACGCGCTGCTCGACGGAGCGCTGAGTCTGGCGGCGCGCGTGTTGCCGGAGGAGCAGGACATCTCGGGGCGAAAAGACCTGCAGTCGGCGTTATCGAAAATCGTCTACCAGTATCGATTGCGTTTGCAGGGCAAGGACCCGCAGTGGAAACCCGGCGAGAACTACATGGAGATTCCGAAATCGGGGTTCCTGTTGCGCTCGAGCGTCGTGACGAACTGGCCGGGGATTGAAGTCACTGCGACGAGCAGCGGCGCACCCGATCAAACCATGCCGAACATTCTTCGTTTCGAGCCGGTTGCCGACGGCGTGCTGTTTTGTCTCGCGCGCGGATCGCTGAATCAACTTACCTTTCGCGAGCCGCGCGAGGGATTGACGTTCGGTGTGAACAGCAAAGGCGAGATCGAGTTTGGCCAGCCCGTGGAAACGCTAAACGTCAAAGCCCTGCGTCGCGCCGAGGGACTCGCCGACGTGATCGATATCGCTGCGCTGAAGAGCAAGTTGGCGTGCGCCGGCTCGGCGCAGTTTGCAGCGAAGATGATCCGGCGGCCTGAAGAGCAGGTTATCGAATGGAAGTGATTACCACAAAAGGCCCAAAAGAGGACAAGAGGCACAAGACAGGCAAGAGGCAGAAGAGAGTCTATTGCGATGGAATATTTGCTAGTACCGATTAAAGTCGAGGCGCTCGTCGTAGATGATTTGGTAATCAATAAACGAGGCGCTTTGCTCGTCGAAAACGACTACACCTCGAACAGCGGTCGCTGGGCGTCGTTGTCGCAGGACTATCGCAAGCTCACCAGCAATTTGAGCGCACCTGGTCCAAGACCGTTTTTCGGCGCGACGCGCACGTTCAACAAGAAATCTACGGACCAACTCGTAGCTCCCGAAACGGTGTGGCCAAACAATGACGATCGCGGAGTTTACGTTCATTGGGTGCTTCCTTCAGGACTGCGGCATTCTTACGAGAACGGTTCACTCGAATTTCCGGCGCTTCCCGATCAGTGGGTGATCGTTCGTTTCTGCCGTCGAGCAGGTGAAGCTCAAAAACCGAAGGCGTGGTTTCTCGATAGTGGTGTGCTGGACGATCGGGACGCCTCGAGCAATCTGCTGTTCGAGGGCGGTCAGAGGCACACCGCCAGGAACGTGGGTAAAGTAGTTCCGCTGGAGGAGTATGCGGCGGCGAAATTTCAAGGCGAACACAAACCTATCACCGCAATTGGTAACCCCAGGACCGGCTCGCCGACGTTCACTGCTTTCCTCGCCGAGAACCAAAACATTCTCTCGTTCCACGACACGCTCAACGATCTGCGCGCGCCGGCGAACACCGGTAGCGTTCCGCGAGAGACGACGCTGACTTATCTGCTGCTCGGCTGGTATTGGAGCGAGAAGAACGAACCGTTAAAGACGATTCAGGCGCAAATCAACGCAGAACGTGCACGGCACAACGAGAAACCCGCGACGCCCGCCGAGGTGTTGAGCGAGATCGGCTGGCGCACTGATTCCGAAACACCGCCGTGGAACGTGTTGGACCGATCGTGTGTTTTCCACGGCATGGTTGCGCACGTCAATTACTGGACCGCCAGTTACAAAGGCACGATGCTTGGTTACCCCGGCGCACCGCCGGTTGAGAACGTCGCGCAGGTTCCGGCCGCTGCTTTCAAAGTCGGCGTGGGAAACAGCGCTGAAGACGCGCTAGTGTCGCTCGTCTCGAGCCCATTCAGCGGAGGGAAAGATCGGCCAAACCTGTGGCGGGCGCTCGAAGCAGTTATCTATCGCCAACCTGAATCGCTGATTGGCAGTTGGAACACGGCGCCGCGCGATCACGTGGTCCACCAGCATTGGTTCTCGACCGTCGAGGCGGGAAAGCTTTGGTCCATCGGTCCGCGCGCGGGGAACCAGAATGCGTTTCCGCAGGACCCGGCAGAAACCGCCAAACAAACTGATGCGAAACCGACACGCGCCCAGCTCACCACACTGAAGCAACTCAACGAACACCAAAGTGCGGCCGATGCGCTGACCCGCGAGATCGCTGCCTTGCAACAGGATCTGTACGCGTGGTGGTGGAAGCTGACGGCGAAGTCATACGACGATCCGGATGCGCCGCTCGACGACGAAAGCGACGACTGTCGCAAGCTCGTCGAACGCCTGCGAACGTTAACCACGGAACGCGACGGCATGCTCAGCAAACTGCAGCCGCTGCCGAAACAGATTGCGGACACGCTACCGGAAGAGCTCGAGCTTCGCTCCGATTCAGCACCGCGTTTTTGGTCGCCGGCCGATCCCGTGATCGTGATCCAGAACTCCGGCAAGATCACCAAGCATCGATTTCCGAATCCACTCCGCTGTCGTCTGCCGGAACAGGTCAGCAGGTCTGCCGAGGTCGTAATAAAGGAGAAAGCACCGCAGTCGTTCAACCCCGCTGCGAGCGTCAACGAGATCGCTGGCGCGATGAAACACTTTGCGCCGCGTACCGACTTGCTGACGGGCCTCATCAACGAGGCGTCACTGGTAGAGCAGGCAGTTGCCTACCTAGCGGACAAAACGCTGCCTGAAAACTACAAGCAGTTTTTTCCCGCTGGCGACTGGGACAAATGGGTCGATCGCCTGGTTAAAGATTTGGAGCGCAAGCCGGACTTTGAAGATCAACTCCGTTTCCGCTCAAGCAGCCGCGACGAGATATCGCCGGACCGCTTAGTCGATCTGTGGGAACGGCAGCCATGGTCGCCGCTGTTTGTTGA
>DASTOZ010000771.1:0-2421 GCA_035762365.1 Pyrinomonadaceae bacterium
GAGAAATGGTTTATCAGCCACAGCACTCACTCCTTGAAATACAAATTTCGGGGGTTCAGGGATATTAACAGATCCTCTTAGTCTCCGGTTAGCTTGCCCTGAAGTTTGACCTCGCGATTCGGATTTCCGTCGGCAACGTTCACCGGAACCTGCCAGATCAGTGTCTTGATTCGGCAAGTGCCGGTGTTGTCTTCACGACAATAAAAGAGCGTTACCTGGACGCGGACGTTTGCGGATCCGGAAGTGGTATTTGAGCTGAATGGGATGCGAAGCGGAAGTTTCAGGTCTTTCGACGACCGTGAAGCGTTCTTTTCGTCGATCTTGATCGCCGGACCGTCAACTGAAACTTTGTAACGTTGTGGAGCGAGCGGATTGAGATGGTAGCCGGGCGGTAGTTGGACATCTACGTCGATGAAGCCATTCGCGCCCGCGACGATGTTTTGCGCTGCGGCTTTCGTCTCCTCCGCGTTTGGACCATCCGCTGTGTCGAGCGCCTTCATGTTTTTAGCGGGCGGAGTGAGACCGTTGAGACGCAACGTGCTCGCTTGTTTCGTTTTCAGGTCGACGACGCGAATCGCATGATTATTCGTATCGGCGACGTAGAGTTTTCCGTTTGCGATCGTTAGACCACCGGGCTCGTAGAACGAAGGTGACGTTCCATCCACCTGTCCCGGCTTGCCAGTGCCAAACAAGCTCACGACGCGACGGCGCTTCGGATCGAGTTCCTTGATCTTGTGATTGTACGTGTCGGCGATCAGCAGCTTGTCGCCGAGGGCAACGATGCCGAGCGGATGTTGTAGTCGCACTTCGTCGCCGGTCTCGTCAACGTCGCCGAAGTCAAACAGATCGCCGCCGACGAGCGTGTTCACTCTGCCACCTGCAATGTCGATCGCGCGAATGATGTTCGACTCGCTGTCGGCAACGTAAAGCGTGTTTTTAATCGCCGCGATTCCTGATGGTTGCGCGAAGCCTGACTCGGACAGCGAGCCATCCTGACGCGCTTCTCTGCCGGAACCGGCAAATGGGCCGACCCGGTTGCTGTCGAGATCGAGTTTCCAGATCTGGTGTGGACCAGCCATCGCGATGTAAAGCGATTTTCCGATGAGTTGCAGGTCCCAAGGGGAACTCAACGCCGTCGTGCGCGCTGGACCACCTTTCGGCGGATACTCGCGTGTTTGTTTGCCGGTGCCGGCGACGGTTTCGACGGTGCGCGTCTTCAGATCGACGCGCCGTATCAGATGGTTTTCGGTGTCTGCGATGTAAAGACTGTCCCCGGCGAGCGCGAGGCCCTGCGGACGATAGAAAGTTGCTTTGTCGAACGGTCCGTCGCCTGCGCCGGTATCCGCAGTGCCAACAGTGTCGACAAACGTGCCGTCGAGTTTTGTGATGACGATACGGTTGTGATTCGAGTCGGCGATGAAGAGTCGATCGTTTGCGGCGTCGGCAAGTATCTTGCCCGGAAACGCCAGCGGCAGATCGCCGACTTTCGCGCGTTCGAGCACGAGTTTGAGCGGCTGTTCGTTGAGCTCCCCGCGTTTGCGAAAGTCTTCGGCAGTCTTCGCGATCACCTGGTCGATCTCGTCGTAGTAACCCTCGCCGGAAATGCCGCCGATTATGTAACCCGCCGGATCGATCAAAACGCGCGTGGGCCAGGCACGAATGCCGTAACTCTGCCAGACGGCGAACTTCGAGTCGTTGTAGACCGGATGCTCGATCTCGTAACGCAGGATGATGCGTCTGATGTTTTCAGTATCTTTCTCGTTTTCGAACTTGGCCGAGTGGACGCCGATTACCACCAGCTCGTTCGGGTATTTCGCTTCAAGCTTTTTCAGATCGGGAATGATGTGGATGCAGTTGATGCAGCCGTAGGTCCAGAAATCCAGCAATACAATCTTTCCCTTGAGCGCCGCGATCGACAGCGGTTTTTCCGTATTCAGCCAGCCACTGCCACCCTCGATCTCCGGTGCGTGCACCCGCGATCTTTCCTGTGTAGACATAACAACACCTCGCCTTGAAGCGAACGTAAAACTTGCTGCCACGGCAGCCAAGAGTAAAATCAGCGCTGGAATTCGATATTTCACCGCTGACCGAGAAGCTCGTCAACGCGCTCTATCGCGCGCCGCAAATGCGGAATCGCGATCGAACCGCCCACCACGAGCGCGACGTTGAATGCATCCAGAAACTCTTCGCGATTGACGCCAATCTGCACACACTGCTTCACGTGATACGTGATGCAGTCGTCACAGCGGAGCACCGTTGAAGCTACGAGTCCCATCAGCTCTTTGGTTTTCTTGTCGAGCGCGCCGTCTTCGTAAGCCTGCGTGTCGAGTGCGAAGAAACGCTTGATGCCGAGATGTCCGCTGCCGAGCAGTTTCTCGTTCATCTCCGCGCGATATCTATCGAATTCGTCCATGAGAGCCA
>DASTOZ010000772.1:0-6503 GCA_035762365.1 Pyrinomonadaceae bacterium
TCATCGCGATCCCGACACGTACTTCGGCTTTCCGTTCGTTCGGGAGTACAAGTCGATGCTGATCGAGCCGTCGATTTACTTGAGCGCGCTGCTGCGCGATTTCTACATCGCGGGAGGCAGAGTTGTCGTCAAGGAATTCAAGAGCCGTGCGGAGCTCGCGCGTTTAGGCGAACCGGTGATCTTCAACTGCACCGGACTCGGTTCACGCGCGCTTTTCGACGACAAGGATCTCGTTCCAGTGCGCGGCCAGATCGAAGTGCTCCTGCCGCAACCGGAGATCGACTACTGCTACCTGAGCAGCGGTTACATGTTTCCGCGCCGCGACGGCATCGTCCTCGGCGGCACGTGGGACCACGACGACTGGTCGTTAACACCCGATCCCGAACAGGCCAACGGTATTCTCGAAGCGCACATGGAGATCATGAGAGGACTGAAGACCGCGGATTAATATCGCCAGCTCTTCACGTCGGCGCCCGGCGGCGCGCTCTTCAGAATCCTCTCGACGATCTTCGGCGCGTAAAACTGGTGGTAACGCAAACGCGACAACGCGTTCGGCCGCGTGTGATCGCCGTTCCAGCAGTGCTCCGCGCGCGGCTCGTAATCGACGACGCCGCCGTAGTACGGATTCTTCGTCGTCTTCAGGAAATCTTCGACGAGATAGACCGCGTTGTTCAGATAGTAGTTGTCAGCCTCGCCGACGTAGATGTGCAGCTTGCCTTCGAGCTTTGGTCCCAACTTGGCCCAATCGCGTTTGAGGATGTAACCGAGATCGTAATTCTCGCGCCAGTACTCCGCGACTGTGCGATCGATCTTACCCGTCAACTTGTCCCAGATCGGCTTCGGATAACCATTGCTGCCAACCGGCGAGTAGACCGCTTCCCAAATATCAAACTGCCCGCCGGAGCGGCTGTTCGTGCCGAGCGCGAGTTCCATGTGATTCATGTCTTCGACGGTCGCCGCCAACTCGCCGAGATAGTTTCGCTTCCCCGGACGCTGCAATCGCTTCCACGGTGAATCAGCGTAGTAAGCGTTCTCGTGCTCGTAAATATTCACGACCGTGTAAGCGCGGAAGTCGATCGGATCGGGACACGCGGCCCAACTGCCGTTGTACTCTTCGGGGTAGAACATCTGGACCGCCATCGCTTCCCAACCGCCAGTCGAGCCGCCATAAAGAAAGCGCGCCCAGCCTTTGCCGATGCCGCGAAAACGTTTCTCGATCTCCGGAATCAAGTCGTACGTGATCGCATCGCCGTATGGACCAAGGTTAGCCGAGTTCACTGCATACGAGTCGTCGTAGTAAGGATTGGCGTGCTGAATCTCGACGATCAAAAACCGCGGGAAGTTCGGTCCGGTCCACTCCTTGTAAAACTGATGCGCATACTCCTGCTGAATGCGGTTGTACCCGGCCAGCTTGAATCGTTCGCTGTAGTCAGGCTTCAGGTTCGGATCCGGCGGCGCTTCGCGAAAGCCGTCGAAGTCAGACGGGAAATGGCCGTGAAAGATGAGGAGCGGATAGCGAGCCTCGGGATGCGAGTCAAAGCCTTCGGGCAACAACACGTGCGCGCCGAGGTGCATCGGTCGTCCCCAAAACTTCGTCAGTCGTTCGCTTTGAATCTTGATGTGTTTGACGTACTTCGTGTCTTTCGGCGGTTCGATCGGCGGAATGATCTTGTCGAGTGTGATCGCGATTGGCGTCGTAGTTGCGGCGTCGATCCGGATCTTCCGCGGTGTGCTGTAGAGATTACCGGGAGCGCGACTCCATTGCTGACCCTCACCACGGTCCATCGGCAGCTTCACGGTGTGACCGTCGGAACGATGAAACGTTTCATACCGATGAAGCAACGCCTGCACCCAATACTCACCCGGTGGAACATCCGTCAAACTCCGCCGCGGATAACCAAACGCGCTTTGATCGACGACCATCGGTTGCCCGGCTTTCCAGCCGTCGACGTTGACGCCAAACACCTGTTGGGTGGTCAGGTCTTCGCTGATCTGGAAGCGCGGTTCGTCCTTGTCGTTGGTTGAGATCAGGAGCAGCAGACGACCGTCGAGAGCTTCTTTGCTGGCGGTTGCGGGGAAGGAGATCTCAAAACGCACTCTCTCAAAGGGTGTTTTGTCCGTCGATTGCAACTCCGCCCTCGTCGAAAAAAGCAACAGCGCCAGTAAGGTGAATCCAAGTTGGATCGGTATGTGTTTTTTCATATTTGATTTTCCTTTTTACACATCAACCGGCAGACCTTCAAGACGCATGATCGTCAAAGCGTTGGTCGTTGGACATGGTCCGGATCGCAGACGGTAATCAAACACCATGCGGCCGTCGCTCACCTCCTCACGGAAGTGGAAGTTCACCACGCCATCGATCTCGTCAGCCAACTTCACGAGCTCGAGATCGTGAGTCGCAACCAATCCCACCGCGTTGCTCTCCGATAACGCGCGAATGTAAGAGCGACTCCCGATCAGTCGTTCGCGACTGTTTGTACCGCGAAAGATCTCGTCGATCAAGAACAAAACCGGCAGCGCGTCGTCGGCTTTTGTCGCCGCGAGCAGCGCGGTCAATCGCTTTACTTCGGCGTAGAAATACGAGAGTCCGTCCTGAACTGAGTCGCTCACCTTGATGCAAGTAAACGGTCGAAACAGTGACGTCGTCAGGCAATCTGCGTTCACGGGCGAACCCGCGTGAGCAAGCGAAAGACTCACGCCGATCGTCCGGAGAAACGTGCTCTTCCCCGCCATGTTCGAACCGGTGAGGATAACGATGCGCTGGTGCTGGTCCAACTCCAGACTGTTGCAAACGCGGGTTTCGAGATTCAGGAGCGGATGACCGAGATTTCGCGCCGCAAATCGATTGGAAACGTTCGACGAGATTTCAGGAAACGTGTAATGCGGATTCAGGTAAGCGAAATTCGCAATCGAGTTCAGCGTCTCGAGCTCGTACCAGGCGTCGAGCCAGCGTGGCAACAGGTGTGAAAGCTCGTTTCTTAACAACTCGAGCCGGTGCGTGAAGAAAAAGTCCCACGGCATCGGCAGGTGGACCAGCAACCAAAGCAGCGGATTCGTGCGGACGCCCAGTGCCGCGGCTAATCGTCCCAAACGTCTCATTTCAACTGAGGGCTGTTTGTGCTGATCGACGAACGGCGCGCAGATCTCGGCGAGTCGAGGCGTGCTTTTGTAAGAACGCGATTCCAGGTAACGAAAGACGACCTGGAAATGCGTCAGCGCTTTTTCGAGTTCATGCAACTCACCCCAGGCCGACGCAATTCGGTGCTGCATGAGGTACATCGCGCCCATGTAAATCAGAAACGTTAGCGGCCAGATCTGCGGGATCACATTCAAGGCGGCTAGAACGATGCACGCGATGTTCAACGCCGCCAGCCCCGACAACACCAGCACCGTGGGAAGCAGTGACGAATGCGACGCGGCACGTTCGATCCATTCGACGAGTATGCGTGAGTTCCAGCGACTGGCTCGACTTCGCCCTTGCGCTGGTCCAAGTGTGCTGATCCGCGCGACCGCCGACAGCAATTGCAGCCGATCGCGAAACAACGAATGGCCCTTCAACTCGCGCACTAACGCTTGCCTGTGTTCGATGAGGCCCGCGTCGGGTCGCACTTCCAACAACCACGCCTTCAGTCGTTCGCTGCCCTCTTTTGTGACCGCCGAGTCGATCAATCGGTGCAGCGATCGTTCGCCGAGAATGTCGAGGTCGCTGGCGAAAGGATGATCGGCGGACGACCACGGCTCCGTTGGCGGCAGTCGGTCCCAATCCAGATGAATGCGCGCGATCTGCACTCTTTTTATGTCGATAAGAAGCGAAACGCGGTTGAGACTCTCGCGCACGCGGTTGTGAAAGATCGTGACGACGCAGAACAGAACCGTAAGCAACCCGCCCGCGATCCAACCTGCCTTCCTGCCGCTGAGGCTGCAAAACGCCATTGCCAGCAGCACTCCCGCGATGAAGATGATCCTTCGCGCGTTCCAGTACTTGCTGCTAATTTGGTTTAGAAACTCGGTCCGGCGCTGTAATCTCGCGATCTGCGTTTCAAGTTGCTGCAAGCGGCTCATGCCTCTCGAAAATATCATGAGAGCGCGCATTACCGCCTATCCCGACGCGATATGCTAAACTCCGCTGGCACGTAGCGACATTTAGCGCGTTGAGTAGTCGCGCAGACAAAGGGCACACTCAGTGAACGCAGAAAAACTTAACCATTTTCGTAACCTTCTCATCCAACAGCTTCGCCAGGAGACCGAACAGGTCCGCACCGATCAGGCGGCGGCCCTCGAATTTCACGACGACGGCGTGAAAGACAGCGTCGACCTTTCCGTGCAGGACTTGAACAAAGAGATCGCGCTACGGCTCGGGGAACGCAGCTCGAAAGTCGTCGCTGACATCGATCAGGCGTTGTTGCGAATCAAGGAAGGAAGCTACGGGATCTGCGCGCGCTGCGGTAAACCCATCGACGAGCGACGCCTCGAAGCCGTTCCCACCGCGCGCTACGATGCGCAGTGCCAGTCGATCATCGAAAGCGCGAACGGCGACGACGACCTGCCAACACTGTAACCACAAAAAGCACAAAAGACACAAAAGGCACAACCGAAAAGACAAGGAGACGGAGGTGAGGCGTGTCTACCTTGGTCTGGCGTCCAGTCTACCTTGTTCAGGCGTCCTGTCTACCTTGTTTAGGCGCCCTGTCTACCTTGTTTTCTTTCTTGTGGCTTTTGGGTCTTTTGTGCCTTTTGTGGTTGAAAGCCCTTGCAGCTTTTAGTGGTTACGCCTTTGGGTGGGCCTTATCGTAAACAGCAACGAGCTTTTCCATCGATACGTGTGTGTAGACTTGCGTCGTTGAGAGACGCGCGTGGCCCAGAAGTTCCTGAATGTCGCGCAGGTCGGCGCCACTGTCGAGAAGATGCGTCGCAAACGAATGGCGCAACGCGTGCGGGCTGATGTTGTGCATGCCGGCGCAAATGCGGATGTACTTCTCAACCATCCTTCCCACTGAGCGAGTCGTGATTCGCGTTCCCTGGTAATTCAGAAACAGCGCTTCGTCGTCGCGCTTCGACACCGGAGCGTTGAAGAGAAACTTGTCGCGCACGGTCAGATAATTCCGAATCGCTTCGCCCGCTGGATCGCCAAACGGAACGATCCGTTGCTTTCGTCTCTTTCCAGTCACGCGAATCAACTGATTGCGAAAGTCGACGTCGGCGAGATTCAGCGTCGTCAACTCCGCAACACGAACTCCGGTCGCATACATCAACTCCAACATCGCGCGATCGCGTTTACCGAGATCCGTTTCGAGATCCGGCGTTTCGATAAAGCGCACGGCTTCTTCAATCGACAGATGCCTCGGAAGCTTCTTTTCCTGACGCGGCGTGGAGACAAGCTTGGCCGGATTCAGCTCCACCTTTCCCTCACGCACCAGGAACTGAAAAAACGTCCGCAGCGTTGCGAGTTTGCGCGCGATTGACGACTTTGTCTTTTGTGCAGTGTGGAGTTCGCCCATCCACTCGCGGATCGTCAGGTGATCGATCTCGGCAACTTCGGGAAGCGCTCGTCGTTGGCCCGATGCGTCTGCGGGTGCGAGAAAGTCGACAAACTGTTGGAGGTCGCTGGCGTAGTTGCGTAAGGTGTGGGCGCTGACGTTGCGTTCGTAACGCAGGTGTTCGAGAAATTGCTCGATCAGTTTCTCCATAAGCTACCAGTTGCCGGAACCACTCGGCTTCCTGGGCGCATAATATCCTCTTCGCGCGCGAACGCGCACATCATTTCTCGATTTCACCTTCAGCTCGAGTAAATGCAAACGCCCGTCGTGGTAATCCATGCTCGGGTAGTAACTCAGGACGTACTGCTGTGCGAGATCAGCAGCGATCTGGTCGAACGCGACGTCGAGCTCGGCCGTCGTTTTGGGAAGATACACGGCCCCGCCTGTTTGTGATGTCAACTGTTCCATCCGCCGTTCGGCAGCAAGTGCGCGAAGGTTCGCTCCGTCGTATAGACCAGTTTGGACCACGTATATCTGACAATCGTCGGCGAGCACGTGCTGGATCACGGATTCGAACTCGCTGTGACGACTCGTCGTTTCGATGCCGTCTGAAACAATCACCAACACGCGGCGGCCGGCATACGGTTTCAGGTAGTCGGCCGCCCCGATGATCGCGTCGAAGAGCGAAGTGCCGCCTTCGGGTTTGCCAAACATCGCGATCGTCTGCTCGAGACGCACGATGTCTTTCGTCAACGGTTGGGCCAGGTAGCTGTCAGTTTCAATCGAATAGATGGCGGCCTCGTCTTTTGCACGCAGAACTTTACGAAAGAAACGAATCGCGGCTTGCTTCTCAAACTCGCGCGCGACGTCGAGACTGCCGCTGTTGTCGAACAGCAGCGCAAGTCGCACGCTCGTTTCCGAACGTGTTAAGTCGGTCAATGGCGCCACAGTGCCGTCGACGCTGAGTTCGAAGTCTTCCAACTTCAGATTGACGATCGCGAGACCGCGTTTGTCGACGACGGAAAC
>DASTOZ010000773.1:0-4836 GCA_035762365.1 Pyrinomonadaceae bacterium
CTACTTCGATCCAAAGATCGACAAGACGAAGTTTGAAGGCGTGCGCAGCATCTCCCTCGACATCCTGGACCAGAAACTGACGTCGCTTTGGATCGGCTACGACGAGAACTTCAAAGCCAAGAACGTCGACGACTTCGTGAAGCTGATCACGCAGTCGATGCAATTGTCGCCTGCGAACTGGAGTTCGTGGCGTTCGCGTGGTCAACATATGCGCTGTGCCGACTTCGAACTGATCGTTACGATGGTCGCGCGTGGGCCAACTCTCCGCGTCGTGGACACCGCAGCGGAAGAAACAGTCGCGATGCGACGACAGGCGAAAGAAGAACAAGACTCGATGGCCGAAGCCGCTGCGGCTGCCGGGCCAACGGAAACTCCTGAAGAACCGGAGATCATCGCTGACAAGAAATCCAAGACTTACTACATCGGCACTTGCAAGCCCGAAAAAGAGATCGCCGAGGCAAACAAGATCGTTTTCAAAACCACGGATGAAGCCGAGAAAGCAGGTTTCAAACTCGCAAAGAACTGCCATTAAACCGTTGCCGATTGGCAATTCCCGATTGCCGATTTGAAGCAACAAACTGCGAGTAAAGCCAATCGGCGATTGGCAGTCGAACATCGGCAATAAACTGAGGAGGCGACATGTTCAAGGAATTCAGAGAATTCATCGCTCGCGGAAACGTTGTCGACCTGGCGGTTGCAGTGGTTATTGGTGCGGCATTCGGAAGAATCATCACCTCGCTCGTGGAAGGCGTAATCATGCCGCCGATCGGCCTGCTGCTCGGCAAGGTCGACTTTTCGAACTTGTTCATCGACATTTCGGGCCAACGTCCGGAGTCGCTGGCCGACGCGCAGTTGAGAGGTCTCCCAGTAATTGCTTACGGAAGATTTCTGAACGACGTAGTCACGTTCCTGATCATCGCGTTCATCGTGTTTCTGGTCGTCAGGGCGGTAAACCGGCTTCGCGCCGAGCCACCGCCGCCGCCAAACACCAAGGATTGTCCGTTCTGCCTGACAGCGATTCCGCTCGGGGCGGTTCGCTGTTCCGCATGTACGTCAGAAGTTCCCGCGACCGCCGGCTGAAGAAACTGCTTACCGATGCGTGAATGCCCTCGTTGCGAAGTTTGCTATGAAGACGATGTGGCAACGTGCCCGCAAGACGAAGCGGGCACGAAACAGACGCTGCCTGGCGGCCGTCTCCTTAACTCACGTTACCTGCTCGAGAAACGACTAGGACGCGGCGCGATGGGCCAGGTTTACCTCGCTCGCGATCAAAACCTGCTCACTCGCCGTGTCGCCGTAAAAACCGTTCGTCCCGACATTCTCAGCGACGAAGATCTCCAGGAAGGCGAAGCGATCGCGCGTTTCGAGCGGGAGGCGCGTTCCGCGGCGTCGATTCGTCATCCAAACGTCGTCGACGTCACTGACTTCGGCAAGAGTCCTGACGGCGTGTTCTTTCTTGTGATGGAGTACGTCGAAGGCGAAACGCTCTATCACTTGCTGCGCCGCGAAGGCACCGTGACGCCGCAACGAGCGGCAGGGATCATGCGACAGGTGGTAGCGGGAGTCGAAGCCGCGCACGACGAAGGAATCCTGCACCGGGATCTGAAGCCGGCAAACATCTTTCTGATGCAACAGAAACGCAAGACCGGCAGCGACGACGGATTTGTGAAAGTCGGCGACTTCGGACTTGCAAAGATCGTCAATGCCGATCGTTCCGACGTGACTTCCGCGAGTGGGCCAGCCTCACGCGGCATCATCGGCACACCCGAGTACATGGCGCCCGAGCAAATGCAACCCGAGTCCGCGCTCGACGCGCGCGCCGACATCTACGCGCTCGGCACGATCGCCTATCATATGCTCGGCGGCCGTCCTCCATTCACCGGCAACATCACGCAACTGATCGCGCAGAAGTTGACGCAAACACCGCCGCCTTTGTCGAGCCTGCGTTCAGACATTACCGACGAGATCGAGTCGGCAATCATGCGGGCGCTTGCAGTGGAACCGAACCAGCGGCCGGCGAGCGCGACGGAATGGTTCGATGCGTTTGCCTTCGCGGTCGCCGCCGACTCCGGACCACCAGCGAAACCCGGCGACTCTCGACTCGTCATCATGGCCCCGTCCGGATCCGAAGTTTACGTGGACGACGAACGTTACGGCAGCGTCGGACGATCGGGCCGCGTGATACTGACGTCGGTTGCGCCCGGACAGCACGTGCTCCGCGTTTCCAAATTGGGTGAACCTTACGACGAGCGCGTGATCGAGATCCGCAGCGACATGGCGGAACAGATCATCGAAGCGCAACTCAAGATCGGCGTTTCGAGTAATCAACTGACGCCATCGCGCGGCGGCAGTCTCGACAGCAGAAGCGGTGGCAACTCCACGACCCTCGTTGTCGTTATGTGCACCAAGTGCCAGTCGCGCTTTGCGGAAGGCGTGAAGTTTTGCGGACGATGCGGAAACACGACATTTCAACCGGTGACGGGCGAACTGCCCCCACCGCCGAGAGTGCCAACGGCGACACCGTCTCCGCCGCCGAGCGGAATCACGTGCCAGCGTTGCGGACACACCTATGCCGCCGATATCAAGTTTTGCGGACGATGCGGTGTCCCGATCGGAACTTCGGCGCTCGACTGGCGCCAGCCGAAACCCGTGGAAGTGTTCTGCCTCAGTTGCGGGGGGAGCTATCCGGCGGGCACAAAGTTCTGCGGCCGCTGCGGCAAACCAATTCGCTCTTGAGAGAGTTTCAACTTTCCTTTAATCTTTGGCGGATTGGACTTAGGTCTTTGGTCTTCGGCCTTTGGTCTTCGATATGAGATCCCAGGGCCAGCAAACTCAAAGACCAAAGACGCAAGTCCAAAGACCAAAAGCATGAAGCGCTGCCCCACTTGCAACCGAACGTATGCCGATCTTTCCCTGAACTTCTGTTTGGACGACGGCACGCCGCTCACGAGTGACGCGGCGACAACTCCCGATCTCAACGCGACGATCCGATATCCAGCGCCGCGAGACACATCGGAACCGCCGCCAACAGAGATTTACCGGCCTGCGCCGACGGCCGCTACGTCACCGCCACGGCCATCGCCGCCACCACCGCCGCCGCCGCCGCAACCGCAACCGCAACAACAGTGGTCGCCGACGCCGGCCCCAGCGGCAAAGAAGTCAAACGCGATCTGGTGGATACTCGGCGTGTTCGCAGTGCTGGTGGTGATTGGCGCCGGCCTGGTCGTCATGCTCCTCGTGTTCGCGAGCATGGGTTCGAACTCCAACGTCCGGATTAGCAACGTCAACACCAGCAACTCAAACGTGTCCGCGAACACAAACGTAAACGCGAACACGAACCTGAACGCGAACGTTAGCCCGCCGACTTCATTGGCAGACGACTTTAGTCAGGCGAAGTGGGGTACGGGGACATCGCAGTTCGGCCGGAGCTGGTACGCCAACGACGAGTATCACATGAGCTCCAAGGAGCAAACGTTCGTCGTGATGTATGCCCCTTCAAACGACTACAGCACCGAGAACGCGACGGTAAAAGTGACTGCTCGCAGCGTCACCGGCAACGTACCGTCGGCCGGTTTTGGTCTGATGGTCCACTGCCTGCAATCAAGATCGGGCAAGCTCGAAGATTACGCGATCCTGATCTTTCCGTCTGACGAACCCGAGTATGAGATCATCATGCACAAGGGCGGTGAGCAGCAGACAGTGGTGGAACGCACAAAGTCAGACGCCATCAAGTCGGGTTCGGCGCCGAACGAACTATCGGTCAAAATCAAAGGCACGACGATGATCTTCAGTGCCAACGGGCAGGTGCTGAAACAGGTGACCGATAAAGAGAATTACCGTAAAGGTCGCGTGGGCTTCTACACCAGCGACGTCTTTGAAGTAGCCTTTGACGATCTCTCGATCGAGCGTACGCCGTAATTTAACCCGCGGTCTGTTTCTTCCTTTCATGCAGGTCAATCTCAAAGTCACGGCAGGTCCATACCGCGGTCGCATCTTTTCGTTCACGCAGCACGACAGTTTTCTGATCGGCCGAAATCCCGACGCGCACCTCTGCCTGCCCGACGATCGTTACTTCTCGCGTAATCACTGCCTGCTCGAGATCAACCCGCCGCGCGCTTTCGTGCGCGATCTCAGATCGACAAACGGAACGTTTGTGAACGGTCAGCGCATCAACGACGCGTTTCTCAAGAACGGAGATCTGATCCAGTGCGGTGAAACGATTCTGCTCGTGGAGGTCAGCGCGGTACCGTCGGTCGATCTCTCTGAGACAACGCAGGACGCGGTCCCGACGCGTCCGGTGCGTCCCGTGCTCGTGATGGTCGAATGTCTCAACTGCGGCCGGCGAGAGCAGGCCGAAGCATCGACACCCGACGAACATCTGACGTTCCTGTGCGAAGACTGCCGGATCGAGTTAAAAAGATCGCCACAGGCGATTCCCGGTTACGACACCGTCAAAGTGATCGGCCGCGGCGGGATGGGTTGCGTGATGTTGGGCCGCGAACAAAAGACCGGACGCGCAGTGGCGATCAAAACGTTGCTGCCGGAGTTTGCCGTCAGCGACAAGGCAATGAAACGCTTCATGCGTGAGATCGACGTCGCCGCCGCTTTGAAACATCAGCACATCGTCGAGTTCATCGATCGCGGCACCCACAACGGCGTCGTTTATCTGGTGACGGAGTTTGTCGACGGCGCGGACGCCCAACGGCTGGCCGAAATGAGCGGCGGCTACCTCGCCTACAAAGACGGCATCACGATCATCGCCCAGGCACTCGACGCGCTCGCGTTCGCACACACGAAGGGCTACATCCACCGCGACTTCAAGGACCAGAACATCCT